>NZ_JANWXB010000029.1 GCF_025055495.1 Thermoflexus sp.
AACATCTTTGGGGGCGGAAGGGGGCGCTGAAAGCGTCCGGCTCCCCATCAAAGCCCCTCAGCGCTTTGTCCATTTTTCCATTTGGGGGTTTTTCGGGAGCGGTGCGGGGAGCAAAGGTCCTCCGCACCGTCCCCGGGGGAAGGGGCCATCGCCTTCCGGATGGGCTTCGGTTCCTCTAATCCCCGGTTTGTAGCTGGACAAAGCAATAGCACTTTGTCCAGTTATAAAATGGGGATTTGAGGCGTCAAAGCCCGTCTGGAAGGCAATGCCCCCTCAATCTTTCGGAGGCGGTACAGGGGCCAAGGCCTCCCCGCACCGCCCCCGACCTCCCCCAAATGAAAAAGGGACAAAGCAAGAAGTCTTTGATGCAGGATCGAACAGGCGCTACGGCCGTTGGGAACTTTCGCACAATCGAAGCCCCTTCTGGGCGTTCTCCTCCTGGGGGGAAATCGCCAGCGCCAGCTCGAACCAGGGGCGGGCCGCCTCACAATTTCCCAGATAATACTGCGAGAGCCCGAGGAGATACGCCATCTCCACCAGCCGGGCGCAACGGGGCTCCACGCTCAGGGTCTCCGGAGCGCACCTCTTCCCCTCCTGCTGCAGGATCTCCTGAAGCCGGGCGATCCCGCGGGGGAGGGTTTCCTCCTGGACCACTTCCTCATACCGGCGGCGGGCATACAACGTAACCCCCAGATGGTAAAGGATCCGCCAGTCGTCCGGGCCATACCGCCGCGCCTGCTCCAGGATCCGCTGCGCGTCCTCCAGGCGCCCCAGATTGTAGTAGAGCCATCCCAGCTCATCCAGAACCCTCGGGTCCTCCGGCCGCAGGGCGGCTGCCCGCTGGAAAGCCTCCACCGCGACAGGGGTCTGGCGAAGAACCAGGGCGTTGCGCCCCAGGGCCAGCCAGACGACCACCATGTGGGGATCCCGGGCCAGGGCTTCCCGATAGGCCGCCATGGCCTCCGCATATCGCCCCAGGGTTTCATAAACATACCCCAGGGCCCGGTGGACATGGGGGTGTTCCGGAGCCAGGGCTAAGGCTTTCTGGGCGGCCGCCAGGGCAGCCTGCGGGCGATGGGCGTCCGCATACGCTTCCGCCAGGTAAGCATACAGGGGACCGGACTCCGGCGCCCGGGCGATGGCCTGTTCTCCGACACGGATCGCCTCGGGGATCCTTCCCTGCCAGTCCAGGATCAGGGTCGCCATTCCCAGGATGGCGGGGTCCTCCGGGGCCAGCCGGCGCGCCCGTTCCGTCCAGGCAGCAGCCTCGTCCAGACGGTTGCTGAAGGCCAGCAGCTGGATCAGAGGGGGATAGCGGGCCGGGTTCTCTGGCTCCATGGAGAGGGCCAGCCGGTAGCCCTCCTCCGCCCGCCGGAGATCGCCGGCCCAATAGGCCGCTTCTGCCTGCCGGGCGTAATGGTCGGCGGAAGGGGTGGGCGAGGGGATAAAGCTCCCATTGGAAGGAGAGCGGTTCACCCCGAGCGAGCGATCGATCCACACCAGGGCGGCCAGGGCCAGCAGATCCAGAAACAGCCAGAACAGCCAGCGACGGCGTCGGCTCATCCTTCCTCCAGTCCCCGGAGGACCATCGAGGCGGTGGCCAAATTGGTGGCGAGGGGGACGTTATGCACATTGCACAGCCGCATCACGGTGCGGATGTCCGGCTCGTGGGGATGGGCGTAAAGGGGATCCACCAGGAAGATCACCGCGTCGATGCGGCCCTCCACGACCATCGCCGCGATCTGGGCATCCCCACCCTGAGGACCAGAGCGCACGCAGGCCACCTCCAGCCCCAGGGCCTCTTGGAGGGTGCGTCCAGTGGTCGCCGTCGCCACCAAGTGATGACGGGCCAGGCGCTCCCGCTCGCGCCGGGCCCATTCGACCAGCTCCGCCTTTTTTCCATCATGGGCGATGATCGCGATTCGTTTAGGCATACCTGATATCCCGAAAAGAGGCTTCTCCTATCGAGTTTAGCGCAGCCTTTCGGAGAAAAGGGGCTGCCTTTTCCCTGCTTCCCTCATCAGTTATACTGGAACCCCGAGATGCCCTCGCCATCGCGCCCGCTGGCCACCATTTTTCCACTGGAGGTGTTCCCATGCGCCTTCTCCTCGTGGGGAGCCTGATCGCCAGCGGTTTCTTGGTGCTCCTCGCCCTCATCGGGCTTCCACCCGGCTGGGCTGCACCGGCCCCCGCTTCCAGCGCCTCCTCCCCGAACCCGGTGGTCCCAGCCCTTCTGGACGAACAGTTCCTGGATCCTGGGCCAGGCCTTTTCCCCGGCGGGGCCGCGCTCCATCCTCGCTCGGGAGAGGTATGGGTCTGCCGGAGGGGCGGTGCGACGATCCTGCAAGGCGCGGAGCTCCGGGATATCCTTCCCGGATCATGCGCCCTGAACTTTCATGCCCAGACGGACCGTTGGTTTGCAGCGGAAGGCCGATCGGTGTTGATCATGAGCGGGACCACTCCGGTCGCGCGGGTGACGCTCCCATATACCGTGACAGGGCTGGTCCAGCACCCCCGGACCCAGCTCCTGTACGTGACCATGCAAAGGCATCCCTGGCCCCCGATTTCCACCGATCTGGCGGTCCTGAGCGGAACCACGGTTTTGACCACGATGAGCGCTCTGGACGCCCGGCTTCTCACCCCCCATCCGGAGAGCGGGCACGAATATGCTCTGGATCCTCAGCGGGACCGAACGGGTGGCTCACATTCCGATCGCCGGGCCGCTATATGAGCTTCGGTATCACCCGTATACCCGGCTGACTTACGTGGCAGCGCGGGATGAGCTCAAGATCCTCAACGGCCGTCAGGTGAGCGCCGCCCTGCCGGTGACGGAGACTTACCAGATCGCGGTGGATCCAGAAAGCGAACGGGCCTACGCCACGCACCTGATCCCGCGCTATCTCACGGTGCTCTCGCGGACAGAGGTGATCACGCGGATCCCCTTCCCCAACGGGCCGAATCCGATCGCCGTGATCCCCGGCTCTGGGGAGATCGTGGTGGGGGCCTTCCCCGATCGGTCAGTCCACGTCTTTTCCCGGGACCTCTCGCCATTGAGCGTCCTCACCATCCCCGTCCGCCCCCGCATCATCTCCGCTTCGCCGGATGGATGGGCGTATGTGAGCGGCTGGGGAGTTGGCCCCGTGGATGGGGAAACGCCACCCTCCGCCTTGTGGGTGCTGAGCCGTTCGGTTTCGATGGCTGGATACGTCAACGGCTTCGGCCTGGGCCCCTTGGCGCTCTCCCCGGACGGGGGGAGGCTGTATGCCCTGAATCCATATGAAGGATATTTCTACGTGCTTTCAGGGACAGAAACGCTCACTTCCTCCGTGCTCCCCCAATGGCCGACCGCCCCCGTGCAGTTGCCGCGGGGGCGCTGGATGGCGCTGGATCCTGGGACCGGATGGGTGTATGTGGGACATCCTGGGTTCTCGCTGTTGTGGATCTTCCAGGGCAGTGGGTGGATGACCCGAACCCCAGAGGGATCGTTGAACGTGCTGACCGCAGATCCCGAGCGCGGCGTGATCTGGGGAGGAGGAGGGAGCTCAAGCGCGCCCCTGCTCTTCGTGATCACGGGGACGACGGTGAGCACGATCCCCATCGGAGACCCAGAGGCCTCAACCTTCTTGGGTCCTGTTCGGGAGATCGCCTTGGATCCAGAGCGGAATTATCTCTACGCGCTGGGTCCGTTCCATCTGGCGGTCTTCTCCCTGACTACACCGATCACTGCGTCCTTCTGGCTGACCACCGTTGGAGCCGTCTACCCGCCTCAGGCCCTCGCGGTGCAGCCCGCCAGCGGCCTGGCGTATGTCGGGTCGGGGATGGGGACCACCGGCACGCTGTGGATCTTCGAGGGCCCCACCCTACGGGTCAGCCGGACGATGGCGGGGGTGCCCATCGCGCTGGCGGCGGATCCGCAGACGGGATGGGTATACGCGGCGCTGAGCGGAACCCGACAGGTGGCAGTGCTCACCGGGACGGCCCTCGCCTTCACGGTCTCCCTTCCCTTCGAGCCCCGGCGCATCTGGATTAGCCCCCGGAGCCATCTGGCGTATGGGGCCGGGGAAGTTCAGGTAGCCGCCCTGGATGGTCCGGCCATCCGCCGGGTGCTGACGACGGGGATCTTCCCCCGGGATATGGTGTTCGATCCGAGGACCGGCCTCGCCGTCCTGAGCCACGAAGGCGACAATCGGCTGGTCTGGATTGAGGAACGGGCGCTGGATCGGCGGCTCTGGCTTCCGCTGGTGATGAAGGGCCGATAACGGCTCCGAAGGGGACGTCGCCGGGCGAGGAGGCCGGGTAGATCTCGTGGGCCGGGCGCAGTGCCCACCGCGTGGGTTCCGGATAGAATAGCTACGCTTGGTGCTCGCTCAGATCTGGCCGGGGGGAAATTCCGGAATGGAATGGATCATCCTGGCGTGGCTCGCGCTGGGCGGCGGGATCCTCGGAGTCGTCGTCGGGCGACGGCTTTCCGGCCTGCGCGGAAGCAGCTTGGCGATGGGCATCGCCCTGGCCGGGGCGCTGGGGCTCTGGCTGGCCGCGTGGCGCCATCCTCCCCAGGAGGTGGTCCTTCGCCTCGAGCGGCCGTTCTCCATATTTCAGACCGCCTGGGTCTTCCGTCTCACGCCATCCGCCTGGGGGCAGGGACTGGGGGTTCTGATCGCCGGGTTCCTGGTGGCCTGGATGTGGGTGGCTTATCCGGGCCAGGGTCGAGGGTGGCCTCGGGCGCTGGCCCTTGGGATGGTGATTGTGGCCACCGGGGCCGCGCTGGCGGCGGATCTGTTCACCCTTCTCATCGCGTGGGCGATGCTGGATGCGATGTTCCTGGCCCTTCTCCTCATCCGTCGAGGCCAGGCCGTGGCCGATCGGGCGGTCCTGGCAGGCCTGGTGAACGGGGCGGCCCTTCTGTGCCTCTGGGCCGCTGCCTGGCAAATCTGGCGTGCCGGCGACAGCCTGTTCTGGAGCCGGATGGCCGGAACGGCGGCGCTCCCTTTCCTGTTGCTGGCCGTTCTGATCCGCCTGGACATCTACCCGTTCCATGTGGGGCGTCCCCCGGAGCTGGCGGATGAGGTCGACCGCGCCGCCCTTCTTTACGTGCTCCCCACGGCCCTCGGGCTGATGCTCTGGGCCCATCTGGCGCCCCTGCTCCACGGATGGGCCGGGATGCCATGGGTGGCCATGGCGCTGGGGCTCACGGCCCTGCTGGGCGGGTTGTGGGCTTGGGCCGAGCCCGATCCCCGGGCGGGGCTGGTGGAGGCCGCATGGGGGAGCGCGGCCTGGTGGGCCCTGTCCGGGCTGGCCCGTCCGGACGTCGCCCCGCTGGCAGCGATCCTGTGGCCGATCTGCTTCGCCCTGATCTTCGCTGGTCGCCCCTTCGATCCTGCCTCCCTCTGGGGATTTCCAGCCCTGATGGCAATCCTCACTATCGCCGGGCTTCCCCTTACTCCTGGCATGCCAGTGGCCACGGCGTTCTTCGGGGCCTGGCCGTTCTGGGCGTGGCCCTTTTTGATTTTTCCCTCCGCGTTGCTGCTGGGCGCTTTATGGCGAGGGTGGCGACGGACCGCGGAGGAACCCCTGCCACCGGAGCGGATCTGGCGGACCCTTTACGGTCTGGGGCTGGCGCTGGGGATGGCGGGGCTGGTCGGACTGGGAGCAGTCTTCGGGGCCTGGCAGGACGTGCCATCAGCGTTTCGGTTCCCGCTGCTGGCCAGCCCCGCGCTGGGGCTGGCGTTGCAATGGCAAGCGGAAAGGATCCACGCGGCCGCCCGGGGATGGGCGTGGGTGCGCCCTTTCCTGTCGCTGGACTGGATGTATGCGGGCCTCACCCGGCTGATCTCCCGTCCCGCTGCAGCGCTTCAACGGGTTCTAGAGTTCTTCAGCCACTCCGCGGTGATGTGGCTATGGATCATGGTGATCGCGGGGATCCTTCTCCTCTTCTGGCAGGGAGCCCTCCGTTAGAACCTCTATAAGTTACGCCGCTTATTTCCTCCAGGAGCATGGGCAGAGCCAGGCGCCGAAGCCGCCTGGCTCCGCCCCTAAGCCCGTGTGCGGACCGGGCTGGGCCTCTTGGAGGCCTGCTTGGTTTTTATTCTGCGATCCACCCCGCTTCCCGGAGCTTGGCCACGAGGGCCCGCTTGATGCCCTCCTTATCCAGAAAGTTGGTCACCGGGATGACGAGGGCATTCAGCCCTTTCAGCTCCTCCGTGTGCAATGGTTGGGCGACGATCACATCCACCGGGGCGCTCCGGACGCTGGAGAGATCCATATGTTCCACGCGGCCCGGGATGCCCAGCTCTCGAAGCGCATCCTCCACCGTCATCTTTAAAATCAGGCTGCTGCCCATCCCCACGCCGCAGACGGTCGCGATGCGCAGGGGATCCCGAATGAGCCTCATCACGCCCCTCCGAACAGGCCTCGCAGCGGGGTGAAGATCGCGTAGAGGATCCAGATGATCAGATACCAGTCGGGGTCAGCCAGGGTGGCCAGTTCCGGCGCTGTAGCGCTGAGCATCGGCCATGTGATGGCCTGGCCCACAGCCAGGAAAAGGCCGTTAATGGCCCCGCCCAGCAAAGCCCCTTTCCAGCCGCCCGTGGAGTTGCCGAAGACACCCGCCCCGCCACCCGGGAAGAACAGCATGATCATCGGCGGCACGATCGTCGCCCATCCCAGGGCACCGAACACCACCATCAGAACCAGGAAGACGACGGTGCCCGAAATGAAGCCCAGGATGACCGCGGTGGGCGCATAGGGGAAGACCACCGGCACGTCCAGAGCCGGCCGGGCGCCGGGGATCACCGTCAGAGAGATCCCTCGGAAAGCCGGGACGATCTCCGCCAGGAACATACGGACTCCGTAAAGCAGCACCGCGATCCCCGCGGCGAAGCGCAGGCCCTGGAGGATCGCCCATACGTATGGGTTCAGATCCTTGGCCTGCTCCGCCAGGACCTTGGGATCCGCGAAAATCGCGGCGACGAGGATGATCAACCCGATCACCACCCCCGTGCTGACGTTGATGTCTTTCATGAAGCCCAGCCACTTGGGAGGCGAGAGCTTCTCGGAGCTCTCCTCAGGCTTCCCGACAAATTGGCCGAGCAGCGCCCCCAGGAAAGCGGCGCTGGAGGAAGTATGACCATAGCCGAACTCGTCGCTCCCTGTCACGCGCCTCATGTAGCCATGGATGTAGAGCGGCTGGAAGGTCCAGTAGAGGGCCATGACCACCGTGCCGATCAGGATCAGCCCAAATGTGGAGAGGTTGGGCATGATGGCCAGCAGGGTGGCCGTCACGGTGAGGGAAACCCACCACATCAAGTGGCCGGTCAGATAGACGAAGCGGACATTGAGCAGGCGGGTGAGGATCAGGTGAAGGAGAAAGCCGAACGTCATGATGATCGCCGCGTGGCCGCCGCGCTCCGCAGTGAACTCGGCCAGGGTTTTGGCTGCCTGAGGGGGAGTGATCCGGAAGGCGGAGGCAACGATCGACTGAAAGGCCACCAGCCCCTGGACGAAGATGTCGGCCCCGGCCAGCATGATCAGCACACCGATGGCAGCCCGCAGCGTCCCTCCCACGACCTCTTCGAAGGCCCGGCGCTGCAGAATCAGGCCGATCGCCGTGATGAGGCCGATCAGGATGGCGACCTGCGTCAACAGGTTTGTCGCAATCCACTGCAGGATCTCCATGGTGCACCTCCGCGTTCATTTGGGGGCAATCAGCTGGACCTGGAATTGATAGCGATCCCCTCGATAGAGGGAACGCACAAACTCGATGACCTCGTCGTTCTCCAGGAAGGTGATCCGCTCGAGGAGGAAACCCGGCGAGCCTCGCGGCAATCCGAACCAGCGGGCCTCCTTCGGGGAAAGCACAACGGCCTGGATGGTCTGCTCTGCACGCTGCAGGCGCAGCCCATAGTGCTTTCGCAGCACCTCGTAGAGGGAGAGCTGGGAGAAATCGAAGGAGAGCAATCCCGGGCAGCGCGAGTGAGGGAGATAGGCGGTCTCCAGGGCCATAGGCTCCTCATCGGCCAACCGCAGCCGTTCCAATCGAACAACCTCCGTGCCGGGAGCGACGTTCAGGCGCTGGGCGATATCCGGAGGGGCCGGGAGGATCTCCTGAGAGAGCAGACGGCTCGAGGCCTTCATCCCCCGGGCGGCCATATCCTCGGTGAAGCTGGTCAGCCACTGAAGGGGTTGATGCATCCTCGCTCGGGCGACGAACGTGCCCTTGCCGGGCCGCGCGTAGAGGTATCCTTGGCGGATCAGCTCCTGCACCGCTTGGCGAACCGTCAACCGATTCACCCCGAACCATTCCGCCAGCAGCCGCTCTGAGGGCAATCGCCGGTGGCTGGGCATATGGGAGGCCTGGATGGCCTTCAGCAGGCGTTCACGGATCTGCATGTGGAGGGGAATCGGCCCTTCCCGATCCACTGGCTCCAGCAACAGAAGTCGCCTGAGCTCCTCGAGATTCAGTCCCGCTTCACGTCCCATCTCAGCACGGAAACAGCGCACAGGTAAGGAGATGCCCAGCCGGTCTCACCAGCCCTCACGGCGTGGCCTAATTCGCCCTGGATTTTCTGAGATAGTTGGTCTATACCAGATTATACCGAGGAAGCGGAAATTGTCAACAGCCCTACGGCCTTCGGGCCGCAGAGAGAAAGGTCCTTCCAGGTGGTCGAAACCGAATAGAAGGACCTCGTGGGACCGCCCTGGGGCCAGGGAAGATTTGACACGCCATGCGAAGGCTGTTAAATTATTAGTCAAAACCATAGCGCAACCTTGAATCCTCAAAAGCGATGAAGGGGAAGAGTAGGGATCCAGCGCCGCCCAGAGAGTCGGGGTTCAGGTGGGAGCCCGATGCGGATCCTGGATCCTGAATGGGCCCCGGAGCTGCCGCCCGAACCGGAGGGATCTTCCGTAGTAGGCGCGGCCGGAGACGCCACCGTTATCGGCTGAGGGCTTCGCCTGGCCTTGTCCAGGCGGCGCTCGCGGAAAAGAGAGGAGCCGGCTTCCCTTCAGGGGGTCGTGCTCAAAAAGGGTGGCACCACGGGCATAAACAGGGCCCGTCCCTTTGCGGGACGGGCCCTGTTTGTTTGTAGCGAAGACCAGGGGGACAGCCTCGTCCCGCAACCTGCCCATACGGCGCTGTGAGACCTACGAGCGGATGCCCCTTGCGGGAGGACAGACTCTCCGAGCCTAGGAGGTCGCGATGGTGAAAAAGAAGCGCGTGCTAACGGGCGATCGCCCGACCGGCCCTCTGCATCTGGGCCACTACGTTGGGACGCTGGCCAATCGGTTGCGGCTGCAGGATGAGTATGAGGTCTTCTTGGTGGTCGCGGATTATCACGCCCTCACCACCAAGCCGGAGAAGGCCGACATCCTGGCCGCCCGGGAATACATCCGCGAGATCGTGCTGGACTACTTGGCCGTGGGCATCGATCCGGAGAAGACCACCATCTACGTGCAGTCCGATGTCCCGGAGGTCTGCGAGCTGGCGCTGTTGTTCTCGATGCTGGTCACCCTGCCGCGCATCGAACGCATCCCCACTCTGAAGGACATGATCCGGGACCAGAAGATCGAGAACCCCTCGATGGGGCTCATGTTCTACCCCATCCTTCAGGCGGCCGACATCCTCCACGTTAAAGCGGAGATCGTCCCGGTAGGGAAGGATCAGGAGTCCCACATTGAGCTCTGCCGGGAGATCGCGCGCCGGTTCAACGGCCTCTACGGGGAGATCTTCCCGGAGCCGGAGGCGCTGATCGGGGATGTGCCCACCCTCCCCGGGATCGACGGGCGGGCCAAGATGAGCAAATCCCTGGGCAACGCCATTTTCCTCAGCGATCCCCCCGAGGAGATCGCCCGCAAGGTGATGCAAATGTTCACGGATCCCGCCCGGATCCGGCCGGATATCCCGGCGGACCCTGATGCGCCCCACAATGTTGTCTTCCGGTATCACGAGGCTTTCAACGACGACAAGGGCGAGGTGGAGGAGCTGAAGGCCCGCTACCGGCAGGGGAAAGTGGGGGATGTGGAGGTGAAGAAGCGGCTGATCGCTGCCCTGGAGCGGTTCCTGACGCCTATCCGCGAGCGACGAGCGTATTATGCGGCGCGGCCCCACCTCGTGGATGAAATCCTGGCCGCCGGCGCGGCGAAGGTCCGCCCGATCTCCCAGGCCACTCTGGCGGAGGCGCGGGAGGCGATGGGCCTCAGCGCCCGCCATCTGGCCGAGGTGAAAACCCGCTTCCTGTAAAAGTAAAAATCTTTTTGGGGCTGGGGGGGGGGC
>NZ_JANWXB010000201.1 GCF_025055495.1 Thermoflexus sp.
GAGGGGGAAGGAAAGAAGATCCCCGGGGTGCGGGGCCGAAGGTCCCCGGCCCCGCACCCCAAAACACTCGGTAGAGGCGCTGCGTCGATGGGTGTTCTCCTTTCACCGGTGGGGTAGACCACCAGAGGGATCTCCTCCACCGGTAAAATCCCTCGCGCCGGTCCTTTCGGAGGGGAATTCTACCTGGCACCATGCGACTCCTGTCCGAATCCTCGGGCGGGAGAGGTGTAGCGATCTCATTCGAGGGGATAGAACCATGCGCGTGACGGTGTTCGGAAGCGGCGGGGTGGGAGGCTATTTCGGGGCGCTGCTGGCCCGGGCGGGCCACGAGGTCACCTTCATCGCCCGGGGCCCGCATCTGGAGGCCATGCGCGCCCGGGGGCTCCAGGTGCACAGCGTCCACGGGGATTTCCACCTTTATCCCGTTCGGGCCACCGACCGGCCGGAGGAGGCCCCGCCCGCGGACCTGGTGCTGTATGCCGTGAAGACCTACCATATCCCGGAAACCGTGGGGATGCTCCCCCGCCTGCTGGGGCCGGAGGGGGTGGTGCTGACGACGCAGAACGGGGTGGAGGCGCCGGATCAGGTGGCCGCCGAGGTAGGAGTGGAACGAACGCTGGCCGGCGCCGTCTGGGTGGTCTCCCGGATCGAGGCCCCGGGCGTGATCCGACAGGAGAGCGCTTTCCGTCGCGTGGTCCTCGGGGAGCTCGACGGCCAGCTCACCCCGCGGGCCCAGGCCATCGCCCGCGCCTTCGCGGAGGCCGGGGCAGAGGCGGAAGCGACGGCCGAGATCCGGAAGGTGCTGTGGACCAAATTCCTGTTCATCGCTGCCATCGGCGGGGTGGGGAGCGTCGTGCGCCTCCCGATAGGGGCCTGGCGGGCGGTCCCGGAAACCCGGGCGCTGTTGGAGCAGGCGATGCGAGAGATCGAGGCTGCGGCCCGGGCCGAGGGGGTGGCCCTGGATCCGGAGGCGGTGCCCCAGACGATGGCGTTCATTGACAACTTGGCGCCGACGGCGACGGCCTCGATGCAGCGGGACGTGGAGGCGGGTCGCCCGCTGGAGCTTGAGGCTATGAGCGGGGCGGTGGTGCGCATCGGGCGACGCCACGGCCTCCCCACGCCGGCCCACGCCTTCCTCTACGCGGTCCTGAAACCCGTTCATCTGCAGGCGTTGCGGAACGCCGGAGCGGGATAGCTGCATCCGCTGTTCATCTTCGAATTGATGGTTCCCTCATCGTCGCCTCTCCTATCGCTGCGCTTGCTTGTCTGTTGTTAAGCCTCGGGTTGTCAGACAGGGGAAGGATAAAAGAACCCCCGATGTTATGACGTTTGATATCACTGCTTGAGTGTAGATTGGATTAAAATAGGCAAAAATTTGGAGGTGGAAGGACGATGCCGCCAGTTCCCTCAGCGCGCATGCGACGGCTGAAGCCATACCCCTTTGCCGCCCTGGAGCGGCGGATCGCGGAGTTGCAGGCCCAGGGCCGCGACATCATCCGCCTGGATATCGGCAGCCCCGATATGGCGCCGCCGCCTTTCATCCTTGAAGCGATGGAAAAAAGCGCCCGCGACCCCCGGGCCCATGGCTACGCCGGTTACCGGGGGATCCCTACGCTGCGTCAGGCGGTGGCCCGCTTCTACGCCCGCCGCTTCGAGGTCGAGCTGGACCCCGACCGCGAGGTCCTGATCCTGATCGGTTCGAAAGAGGGGATCTTCAACCTCGCCATGGCCTATTTGGGTCCCGGGGATATCGCCCTGGTTCCCTCGCCGGGCTATCCCACCTATACCGACGGCGCCCTGGCGGCGGGGGCGGATATCTTCTATATGCCCCTGCGGCCGGAGCGGGGATGGTTCCCCGATTTCTCGGAGATCCCCTCGGAGGTCCTGGCCCGGGCGAAGGTCCTTTGGCTGAATTACCCCAACAACCCCACGACGGCCTGCCCGACGCCGGAGTTCCTGGCCGAGGCGGTGGCCTTCGCCCGCCAGCACGGGCTGCTCCTGGCCTACGATAACCCTTACGCGGATGTTGCCTTCGACGGCTACCGCGCCCCCAGCGTCCTCAGCGTCCCCGGCGCGAAGGAGGTAGCGGTGGAGTTCTATTCCCTCTCCAAGTCCCATAACATGGCCGGCTGGCGCGTGGGGATGCTGGTGGGCAACGCGGAGGTGGTGGGCACGGTGGCCCAGCTCAAGAGCAACATCGACTCCGGCCACTTCCGCCCGATCCAGGAGGCCGCCGCCGTCGCCCTTACTTATGACGACGAGTGGATGGAGGAGCGCAACGCGGAATACGCCCGGCGGCGAGACGTGGTGGTGGAGGGCCTGCAGGCGGCGGGCTTGACGGCGGAACGGCCTCGTGCGACGATTTATGTATGGGCGCGCCTGCCATCCGGCTGGGACAGCGCGGATTATGCAGCTCGTCTGTTGGAGGAGGCGGGGGTCTCCGTCGCCCCCGGGGCGATGTTCGGCGAGGCCGGCGAGGGTTACATCCGGATCTCCCTCGTCCAGCCAGTCTCCCGTCTGGAGGAGGCGGTGCGCCGCATCCAGGCCTTCCATGCTTCGCTCGGGTGAGAGCCGATGAGCTATGAGCCCTACTTGATCGGCGCAGCCATCTTCGAAGCCCTGGTGTTCGGCTGGGCGATCTGGATCGCGTATCGGGAAAGCCGGCAGCGGTGAAGAGATCGGGCGACGGCCTGGCCGTCGCCCGATCCCAGGCTTCCTCTTAGCCCAAGGAGGTGAACGATCGGGCGCGGAGCGCAGGAGACGGTGGCCCCGGTGGATCGGGCGGTGCTGGTGGGCACCGAGATCCACGGGAAGCCGGGGTTGTTGCCGGTGGAGGATTCCCTGGATGAGCTGGCGCAGCTGGCTCGCACCGCCGGCATTGAGGTGGTTGGCCGGGCGGTGCAGCGGCTTCGCCGCATTCACCCCGCCACCTATATTGGGCCCGGAAAGGTGGAGGAGATCCGGGCCTTGGTCCGGGCCATGCGTGCCAACATGGTCATTTTCGACGATGAGCTGTCCCCCTCTCAGCAGCGTAACCTCGAGAACGCCTTCGGCGACGACGTCCGCGTGCTGGACCGCACCGCTCTCATCCTGGACATCTTCGCCCAGCATGCCCATACCCGCGAGGGAGCGCTCCAGGTGGAGCTGGCCCAGTATGAGTATCGCCTCCCTCGCCTAACCCGTCGCTGGCAGAACCTGGCCCAGCAAGCGGGTGGCTCCTTCGGCCGGGGCGGGATCAGCGGGGTGGGCCTCCGGGGGCCGGGCGAGAAGCAACTGGAGATCGATCGCCGGCGGATCCGGGACCGCATCGCTCATCTTAAGGGGGAACTGGAGGAGGTGCGGGCCCATCGCCAGCGTTATCGCGAGCGTCGGCGCCGGGCCCAGGTGCCGGTGGTGGCCCTGGTGGGCTACACGAACGCTGGCAAGTCCACCCTGCTCAACGCGGTCTCCGGCGCGAACGTCCTGGTGGCCGATCAGCTGTTCGCCACCCTGGATCCCACCACCCGGCGGGTGAAGCTCCCCGAGGGTGGAGTAGCCCTCTTCACCGATACCGTGGGGTTCATCCAGAAGCTGCCGCACCAGCTGGTGGCCGCCTTCCGGGCCACCCTCGAGGAGATCAACGAGGCGGATCTGATCCTCCACGTCTTGGACATCACCCATCCCAACGCGCTGCAGCAGGCCCGGGTGGTGATCCAGACCCTGCGGGAGATTGGGGTGCGGGACATCCCGATGATCACCGCCCTCAACAAGATCGACCGGCTCCCGGACCCGGCGGCCGCGCGGGCGATGGCGGCGGAGCACTTCGATTTCGTGGCCATCTCAGCCGCTTACGGCATCGGCCTGGAAGACCTGCTCCGAAAGGTGGAGGCGATCCTCTATCGGAGCCTCACACCGGTGCGGGTGCGACTGCCGTTGAGCCGTGGGGATCTCATCGCCATGTTCTACAATCAGGGCGTGGTGGAATGGGAGGCCCACACCGACAATGAGGTCACCCTCTTCGGGCGTCTGCCCGGCCGACTGCTGGCCGCCTTCCGGCCGTATCTGGACCATGGGGAGATCGCAGCGTTGCCCCGGTATTCCGTGGAGGGGCAGCCACGGGAATGGCCCTCGCCATCCAGGTAGGGGCGGGCACAGGGGCCCGCCCGTAGGGGCAGACCCCTGTGTCTGCCCGTATGGCCAGGCCCCTGTGCCTGCCCCCCATATGGGGCAGCCACGGGGGGCTGCCCCTACAAGATGTAATGAACGCCCATCGGGAAGACCCATCATATGTCGGCCCTGAGCCGATGGATCGATCGCACGGCCGAATTCCTGGCCCAGCATAAAGGCCTGCCCATCGTGATCGGGGCGGGCCTGATCGTTCTGGATTTCCTCCTGCTCCTTCTTCATCAGCTTGCCTCGGGCCTCCCAGTCCTCGGCGCCCTGGCGACGCTTCATTGTTTCCTCTATCTTGGCCTGATCATCGCCCTCCTGGGCGGGCTTATCGCGGAAGTCCTTTGAGTGGCGGAGCCGATGGGAGAGCCCGTTTCCTCCGATCGTCCCTTAGTGGCGGTTGTGGGGCCGACGGCCGTCGGTAAAAGCGAGGTGGCCCTGGAGCTGGCAGAGCGCTTCGACGGGGAGATCGTCTCCGCGGACTCCCGCCAGATCTATCGGGGCATGGACATCGGAACGGCGAAGCCGACGCCGGAGGAACGGGCTCGCGTGCCCCATCACCTGATCGATGTCACCGACCCAGACCGCCCGTTGACGCTGGCCGAATATCAGCGCATGGCATATACAGCCATCGAGGAGATCCACCGGCGGGGACGCTTGCCCTTCCTGGTCGGGGGAACAGGCCTCTATGTCTGGGCCGTGGTGGAAGGGTGGCAGATCCCGCCGGCGCCGCCGGATCCCGAGCTGCGCCGTGAGCTGGAGGAGCGAGCCCGGCGGGAAGGACCCCAGGCTCTCTATGAAGAGCTCCGCCGGCTGGATCCGGAGGCCGCCGCCTTCATCGATCCCCGTAACGTCCGTCGGGTGATCCGCGCCCTGGAGGTGTGTTATCAAACCGGGAAGCCCTTCTCCGCTCAGCGGCGCAAGAACCCTCCGCCTTACCGGACGATCCTCATCGGCCTGACGCGGCCCCGCGCGGAGCTCTACCGGCGGATCGATGAGCGGGTGGAGCGGATGATCGCGCAGGGGCTGGTGGAAGAGGCGCGCCGGCTGGCTGAGCGCTATCCGTGGGATCTCCCAGCGATGACCGGGCTGGGCTATCGGCAGATCGGTGCCTACCTGCGGGGCGAGATCTCCCTGGAGGAAGCGATCCGCCAGATCCAGGCCGCCACCCGGGATTTCGTGCACCACCAGTATAACTGGTTCCGCCTGAACGACCCGCGCATCCGCTGGTTCGATCTGAGCCGGGAGGACGTGGAAGCCATCGCTCAGTGGCTGGCGGAGCGGCTCCGATAGCGCGCAACTGTCACCCGTCAAGGCATCGTTCCGGATGGCGGACTCTCTTTTCTCCTCCTCGCCTGCACGATGATGCGGGAAAGAACAGTCTCGCGTTCCTGAAAAGGATCCTCGAAATTGCCTCAGAACAAGTCGGATTTATAATTCAAGTGAAAACCTTCCCAAAGGAGCCTGCCATGGCCGGTTCAGAGGTGACCCTCCCGGAGGGGGCGCGGAAGCGATGGCGGGCCCTGGAATGGGCCTGGACCCCCGGAGCCGGGTTACGGTTAGTGTTCCAGGAGATCCCCCAGTATCGCGGCCGGGTCCACCAGTGGGCCTGGGTGGCCAACCGGGTGGCCGGGCTGGGAACCCTTCTCTTCCTCACCGTTCATATTCTGGACACCTCGCTGGTCTACTTTGCTCCCACCTGGTATGAGCATGCGATGGCCCTGTATCGCCATCCCGTTTTCGGCCTCGGCGAGCTGATCCTGGTGGCCTGCGTGCTCTGGCATGGCCTCAACGGGCTGCGCATTACAATCAGCGATTTCCGCCCTCGCCTGTGGGCCGCGGAGATCCAGGCCCGCCTGATCCTGTGGACAGTCGTCGCCTTCCTCGCCCTCTACATCCCCACTTTCTTCATTATGGGCAACGTGATCCTTCAGAAAGGCATCCTGGGGAGGTGATCATGGCGGCCATCCCGAAAATCGCCCCACGCGCGGTCCCAGCCATCCGCCCCCGCCTGGAAGTCTGGCTCTGGGTTTTCATGCGGGTCTCGGGTGTGCTGCTGATCCCCCTGGCCTTCGGCCATCTGGCGATCATGCACATCATCAATAATGTTCATACCATCGACGCATGCTTTGTCTACTATCGCTGGAACGTAATGTTCTGGTGGCGGGTCTACGACGCCCTGCTGCTGTTCTTGGCCTACATCCATGGCCTAAACGGCCTGCGCCATGTGATTGATGACTACGTGCACCATCGTGGTTGGAATCAGGCGCTGAAATGGATCGCCTTCGTCGGTGGGACCTTCGTCATTCTCATCGGAACCATCGCTCTGATTGGGGGCGTGCGGGTCACCGCGCTGCCCGAGGGATGCCCTCCGATCGGGTGAGAGGGTTGGGCGCATGGGTCTGACCTACATTGAGGGGATTGTAACCGGCCCGACCGGGAAGCAGGCTGCCGTCCGCTTTCTGGTTGACAGCGGGGCGACTTATACCTTGCTCCCCTATGAAGCATGGCAGGCCATCGAGCTGAAACCCAAACGCTCCGCCACATTCATTCTGGCCGATGGCACGACGATTGAACGGAACATTTCAGAATGTCACATCACCCTGCCCCAGGGAGAGGGCCATACCCCGGTGATTCTGGGGGAGCCCGGCGATGAGGCCGTGCTGGGGGTGGTCACCCTGGAGATCCTGGGGTTGGTGTTGAATCCCTTCACCCGAACCCTCCAGCCGATGCGCCTGCTGCTGGTATGAGGGGCGCAAAGGGCGCGAGGGGGATAGCGATAGGGAGGGGGAGAAGAATCTTTCGGGGCGGAACGGGGAGCAAAGGCTCCCCGTTCCGCCCCCGACTTCCCTAATGGATGTGCTGCTGAAATTCCGAGGCGAAGGAGCGCTCCGATGAAAGTCCATCGGCATCAATTCGATGCGGTGGTGGTTGGCGCAGGGGGTGCCGGCCTGATGGCGGCCCTCTACGCCTCGAAACGGGTGAAAACAGCGGTCCTCAGCAAGCTCTACCCGACCCGATCCCACACCGGGACGGCACAGGGAGGCATCGCGGCGCCGCTGGGGAACATGGAGGAGGACCGGCCGGAATGGTATGCCTATGACACGGTAAAGGGTGGAGATTGGCTGGTGGATCAAGACGCCGCCGAGCTCATGGCCTATGAATCGATCGAGGCGATCATCGAGCTGGAACATATGGGTCTGCCTTTCGATCGCACTCCCGACGGCAAGATCGCCCAGCGCCGGTTCGGCGGGCATACCCGCAACTTCGGCGAGGCCCCCGTGATGCGGGCCTGCCACTCCGCCGACCGCACCGGCCACATGATCCTCCAGACCCTCTACCAGCAGTGCATCAAGCACAACGTCACCTTTTTCGATGAGTTCTTCGTCACCGATCTGATCCTGGAGGATGGGGTGACCCGCGGGGTGGTGGCCATCGAGATCGCCACCGGGGACATCCATGTCTTTCACAGTAAAGCCGTGCTCTTGGCCACGGGCGGTGCCGGGCGGATCTACAAGGTCACCTCCAATGCCCACTCCCTGACCGGGGATGGCATGGCGATCGTATGGCGAAGGGGGCTCCCGCTGGAAGATATGGAGTTCTTCCAGTTTCACCCCACCGGCATCTACAAACTGGGGATCCTGCTCAGCGAGGCCGCGCGGGGCGAGGGCGCGGTGATGATCAACGATAAGGGCGAACGGTTCATGGAACGCTACGCCCCTACGTTGAAGGACCTGGCCAGCCGCGACGTGATCTCGCGGGCCATCTACATGGAGATCCGTGAAGGGCGGGGCATCGGTGGGAAGGATTACGTTTACCTGGATTTCCGCCCCGAGACCATCAACCGCTTCAAGAGCGCCCCGGGCGGCATGGAGGTCACCGCGGAATATCTGGAGCGGAAGCTCCCGGACATCATTGAGTTCGTCCGTGTCTACTTGGGGATCGACCCCATGCGGGAGCCAGTGCCCATCCAGCCCACTGCCCACTACGCGATGGGCGGCATCCCGACGGATGTGGACGGCCGCGCGATCCGGGATGAGCATAACACGCCGGTTCCAGGCCTCTACGCCGCCGGCGAAGTGGCCTGCGTCTCGGTGCACGGGGCCAACCGCCTGGGGACCAACTCCCTGGTCGACCTGGTTGTCTTCGGCCGGCGGGCAGGCCGTCATATGGCGGAATACTGCCAGCAGGCAGACTTCGCCCCGCTCCCACCCGAGCCGGAGGCCTTCACCGTCGAGATGGTGGAGCGAATCCGCAATGGGATCGGTGAGGAGCGGGTCCCGATCCTGCGAAACGAGCTTCAGGATACCATGCAGACCTACGCCAGCGTGTTCCGAGAGGCCAGCGGGCTGGAGACCGCGATCGAGAAGATCCGGGAGCTCCAGGAGCGCTATCAGCATATCCGCATCGACGACAAAGGATATCGCTTCAACACCGATCTCCTGGAAGCGATCGAGCTGGGCTTTCTGCTGGATGTGGCAGAGGCCACCGCCTTCAGCGCCTTGAACCGCACCGAGAGCCGAGGCGCCCATTATCGGGAGGATTATCCGAAGCGGGACGATGACAACTGGCTCAAGCATACCCTGATTTGGCGCCAGGACGGCAAGGTGACCTTCGCTTATAAGCCAGTGGTCATCACCAAATGGCCGCCGAAGGAGCGGAAGTATTGATGCCCTCCCGCTACCAGGACTGGCTGGCTCAAGGGCTCCGCGATCTGAGAGCCGCCCGCTCCATGTTGGATGGAGGCTTCTACGAGTGGGCGGCCTTTCAGGCTCATCAAGCAGCGGAGAAAGGGTTGAAGGCGCTGCTTCGCTTCCATCATCAGGAGCATCGAGGGCATCGTCTGGTGGCCATGCTGGAGGCGCTCGCGGGGAAGCTCTCCATTCCAGAAGCGCTGGTCGAAGCGGCCCGGGAGCTGGATTGGCACTACACGGGCTCTCGTTATCCCAACCATTTTGTGGAAGGGTATCCTGCCCAATATTACGACCGCAAGATCGCTCAGCGGTGCGTGGACCATGCGGAACGGATCCTGGAGTTCGTGCAGGGAAACCTGGGAGGATAGCCCTCAGGCCGCTTGCATCCAAGCCTTCCTGCAGCGGATAAACGAGCTGGAGCCGGATGCGGTGTTCCTCTTCGGCTCCCTGGCCCGCGGGGATTATCTGGACACCAGCGATGCCGATCTGTTGGTCCTGTTCGCTCAGCCTATCCCCTATCCCGAGGTGGACCGACGGGCCTGCGGGAACCTTCACATCCTGGTGGAAACATGGGAGAACGTGTGGCGACAGGTTCATGAAGGGGAGCCGTTCTACCTGGAGATCCTGCTGGAAGGATGCCTGCTGGCGGAGCGGGAGGGGCGGGGCACGGCCCTGATCGAGGCCGCGCGCGAAACCGCCCGAGCCCGCAAATTCCAGCGCACCCCATGGGGGTGGACCTGGTCCATGCCTTCCCAGACCCAGTCCGCATCGGAGGATACGCCATGAAGGTCCGATTGCGCATCCAGCGATTCAACCCGGAGAAGGACCGAAAGCCCTGGTGGGGGGAATACGAAGTGGAAGCAGAGCCGGTGGATCGTGTCCTGGATGCCCTTCACTACGTCAAGTGGTATATTGATGGCACG
Source organism: Thermoflexus sp. (assembly GCF_025055495.1). Classification (GTDB taxonomy): domain Bacteria; phylum Chloroflexota; class Anaerolineae; order Thermoflexales; family Thermoflexaceae; genus Thermoflexus. The sequence continues at coordinate 9,767 of NZ_JANWXB010000201.1, forward strand.
CTCGCGCTGCGTCGCTCCTGCGCCCACGGCATCTGCGGCTCCGACGCGATGCGCATCAACGGTCGTAACCGACTGGCGTGCAAGGTTCTGGTGCGCGAAGCCATGGGGGAAGGTCGAGGTGTGATCACCGTGCAGCCCCTCCCTGGGCTCCCGGTGATCAAGGATCTGGTGGTGGATATGGAGCCGTTCTTTGCGAACTATCGGAAGGTCCTGCCGTATTTGATCAATAACGATCCGCCGCCGGAGCGAGAGCGCCTGCAGACCCCGGAGGAACGGGATCGCTACGATGATACCACCAAGTGCATTCTCTGCGCAGCATGCACCACTTCATGTCCCTCCTTCTGGGCCAATCGCGAATACATCGGCCCGGCAGCTATCGTTCAGGCCCATCGTTTTATCTTCGACAGCCGGGATCAGGGGGCGACCGAACGGTTGCGGGTTCTGAACGAATGGTTCGGGGTCTGGCGCTGCCGCACCATCTTCAACTGCGTGGAGGCATGCCCGCGGGGCATCCAGATCACCCGGGCCATCGAGGAGGTCAAGCTGGCGATTCTTACCGGACGCCTGTCCTGAAGAAAGCGCAGGGCCGGCTACATCCCGGCGCCTCAACCGATGGGCGGGCCAGCGGCCCGCCCATCGATGTCCCTCACGAACCGCGGCGGTCCAGACGGCGCAACCGCTGGTAGCGGGGGATCCCCTGAAGTTCCTGCCAGCGAGCCTCCCGGTCTCCCCAGCGCCACTCATAGACCACCCCGTTTTCCTCATCTATATACGAAAAAGCCGGTCCCACGCCCAGGGAACGCTGTAACGCTTCGACGACTTTTGGAAGATCTTCAGCCGCCCGAAGGATCACATAGCGCCGGGGCTCGAATTCGATCTCAAAGGCTCGCTCTCGCCAGTAACCCCGATAGCGGAAGGGCGGCTCTTTCCGGGTTGGATCCTCCGGAGACACCCATGCCTCCTGCAGGCGCACAAACCACAGGCTCTGGCGGAGCTGCTCCGCGACCGCGCCTGCGCTGGGGCGCTTCTCCGCATAGAACCAGTGGACCTCAGGGGGCACCACAGTGATCATCCCTTTCCCTCCGGATGTAAGCATGATGCCCGATCTGGGGCGAGAGGGGCCACCTTTAGCGGCCTATCTCGCCCCAGATCGTTCGTTGATCGGGGAGGAAGGACTTCCCGAGGAAGCAAACGGCATAACTCCTGTTCATAAACTCGCGCTCCAGCGGCCATAGCAAATGAGGTGCCTGGAGCGTCCCCGATAAGCTTTCAAGACTTCAAGATAAAGGCTTAGAATACGCTCTGCGATGATCGGCCAGGCGAATCCCTGGGCCCAACGACGGCCGTTCTCCCCCAACTGCTGCCGCAGCCCCTCATCCCGCAGGAGGCGATCCAGCGCCCGCGCCAGCGCAATCGGCTGGCGTCGGGGCACTCGCAGGCCGGTTTCCCCATCACGGATCAGATACGACAATCCCCCTACATCCGAAGCGATAACCGGCGTGCCACAGGCCATGGCCTCCAGCGCCACTAGCCCGAAAGACTCGTAATCAGAAGGCATGACCACCACATCGGCAGCGTTATAGTAATAGGGGAGCGTTTCCTGCGCTTTGGCCCCCAGGAAGGCGATCAGATCGGTGATCCCCAACTCTTCCCGGAGTTGTTGCAGCCGTCGCATCTCCGCATCCGTTGTTGTATCCGGATCGCCCCCAATGACCACTACGGCGAAATCCCGGGTCCAGGTTGGGCAATCCTGGGCCAGGATGGCCACCGCCCGCATCAGAGTTTCCAGGCCTTTCAGCGGCTCGATCCGTCCAACGAACAACACATAACGCCGTTCAGGGGGGAACCCCAGGATCCGCCGAGCCTCCACCTTGGGGATCGGATGGAACCGCTGGATATCCACCCCAGGAGGGATGACCGTGATATGAGAGGACGTGGCACCGTATAGCCATGCCAGCTGGGCTTTCTCCAGCGGCGTGGCCGCCACCAGGTGATCGGCCTCGCGAACCAGCCTCCGCTCAGCCTCCAGACGCTGGGGAGGCTCCCGTTCCTCCGCTCGCCGGGCGACGCGGTTCTTCATCTGGCCCAGGGTGTGAAACATCTGGATCACCGGGGCCCGCCATACGGATCGCAGAGAAAGCGCCGCCAGGCCCGAAAGCCAGTAATGGCTATGGATCACATCGTAAGCCAAGCCTTCATGCTCCGCGAAGCGTCGAACCCGTTCAACGAATTCGGGGAGGTGCGCGAGGATCCGATGTTTCTCGATCGGAGCTTCCGGCCCAGCCGGAACGTGGATCACGCGTCCTCCGGGTCCCAGCTCATGGACGACATGAGGCAGATGAGGATTCTGGGAGCGGGTGAAGACATCCACAGCAATCCCACGGCCAGTCAGCTCCCGGGTCAATTCGCGGACATAAACGTTCATCCCTCCCGTGTCCTTGCCCCCCAGGGTCGCCAAGGGACACGTGTGAACGCTGATCATCGCCACCCGGCGCACCGGGATGAAACTGCCTTTCACGCGCCAGCCTCCTGCTGCTTTATCCGTTTTTGATTTGGAGCCGAAAGATTTTTCACGCCATGGGCGACTTCCGAGCTCTCCAGGGGGTTTTGGGGCTGGGGCGCCGCCGAAGGCGGCGCC
>NZ_JANWXB010000157.1 GCF_025055495.1 Thermoflexus sp.
GGGCGAGACCTTGGGTTATTGGCTACCTCTTTTTTTGTGGGTTCCGCGGGGGGGGTGGGGGGTGGGGGGGGGGGGCGGGGGGCCCCCGGCCCCGCCAACAATGAAATCTTTTCTCTTTCTCCGAATGGCCGAATGGATTCCGCCTATCCTCGACCTCCCTGATGGGGGAAGAAGAGAACCCACGCCCGTCGCCCCAGATCCCGCAACTCCTGGAGCCATCGCTGGGTCCGCACGACCTCTGGTGGAGGGCTGTAAAAGTTCCGCAACACCAGCTCCAGACGCCGCGCGTCCAATCGGCGCACCATCCGCCCGTTCAGGGCCACCGAGATCATCCCCCGTTCCTCGGAGATCACAATCGCCAGGGCATCGCTCACCTCGGTGATCCCGATGGCCGCGCGATGGCGCAGGCCCAGTTGTGGATCCCCTACCCACCCCGTCGTGAGCGGCAAAATGCAACCGGCGGCCACCACCCGCCCATCCCGGATAATCACCGCGCCGTCATGCAAAATGGTGTTGGGCGCGAAGATGGTCATCAACAGCTCAGGGGTCACCCGGGCATCCAACCGGATCCCGGTTTCGATATAATTCTCCAGGCCTGTGGTGCGCTCCAGGACGATCAAAGCGCCATGGCGGCGCTCGGCCAGACGTGGACAGGCCTGCACCAGAGCCTCGATGACCTCATCGGCCCGGGCTTCCTGGGGATCCCGCTGCAGCCAGAGCCCCACGCGACCCAACCGCTCCAGCGCTCGACGAAGTTCAGGCTGGAAAATGATCGGGATCGCCAGGAGAAGGGCCGGCAGGGTTCGCTCCAGGAGCCAGCGCATCGCCCGAAGGGAGCTCAAAGGCCCGCTCAGGATCAGCACCAGCAGGATCAGGATGAACAGGCCCCGGATCAGCGTGACCGCCGGCGTCCCTTTCAGGGAATACAGGATCCCGAAAAAGAGGAGAGCCACCAGCCCGATATCGATCAGACTAACCCAGTTGAGCTGATCGAGAAGATAGACCAGATCCCGCACGAAAGCTCACCCATTTTGCTGGATCTTCGAGGAGAACGTTCCCCTGAAAACCCCATGGAAAAGCGGCCCTTCAGGCGAGGAAGCGGCGTTAACCCATCAATGCCCGATAATGCATGGCACGGTCCGGATTCAGCTGGATCAGGGATTGATAGACCGCCCGAGCGTCGTTCAAGCGCCCCTGTCGAAGATAGTGCTCACCGATTTGCTCCAGATGGGTGATCGCAGATTCCATCTGGCCGAGCTCCAGGTGAACCTGAGCCGCCAGCTGCCGCAAGCCCGGCTCTTCCGGGAAGAGCGCGATCAGCTCCTCCAGGTTCGACGCCGCCTCGGCCAGCCGGCCGGTCGCCCGCGCCTGATCCACCAGATCCCGTGCCTCCTGCAGTCCTTGCTCCGGCCGGTGGGCCCGCAGGTAGGCCTCCGCCAGGCCCCAGCGGATCTCCAGATCCTTCGGATCGATCGTCCGGAGCCGTTCCAGGGGCTCGATCGCCTGGGCCCAATCCAGGCGCTGAACAGCGATTTCCACCAGCCGGAGCAGGAGCGGCCGGAGCGCTGCGCCTGGAAGCCCCCGTCGAGCAGCCCAATCCAGCCCCTCCCGACAGATCCGCTCCGCCTGTTCCAGGTTCGCCATCTGTAAATACGCGTCCGCCATGCCGGCGAAGGCCTGGATCGTGCGGGAAGGATCCCCCAGCTCCTGAGAGAGCTGGAGGAACCGATGCAGGGTCGGCAGATCGAGCGGAGCAAGCCGAAGGGCCTGCTCGAAAGCGGCCAGCGCCATGTAGGGATCTTCCATGAACAGGAAATACTCGCCCAGGGCCCGGAATTTCCCCACCGCTGCCTGACTGCGATGGCCCCAGGCGAGCAGCTGGCCCAGGGCCAGATGGGCCAGCGGCGCGAAGGGCCTCTCCGCCACGATCCGCATCACTTCCTCCACCGCGCTATAGGACAGGCCCTGCTGAGCCCAGGCGTAAGCCTGCCCCAGCTCGCTCAGGAGGCGCTCCCCCTCCGGGAACATCAGCGCCTCCGCCAGCGTCAGCTGGAACGGTGTCCCCGCCGTCCATTGATCCAGAGCTCGCCGGATCAGGGTGACACGATCCAGCCACGTGGGGCTTTCCAGGATCTGCTGGACCTCCTTCTGGAGAACCATCTGCTGATCTGGATGTCGCAGGATCCAGGCGCGCAGGAAGCGATAACGCTCGCGCAGCCCCTCCGCCTGGCCTTTATAAAGCAACTCCTGCTCGATATACTCCAGGGCCTCGAGATAGCGCTCCACCGCCCGCTCTGGGGTTCCATGACGCTCTTCGCAGCGGGCCAGCAGGAGCAGGCCAGCCAAGCGATAGGCCGAGGAAGTCAGCGCTGGTTGGAGCCGGGAGGCGGCTTCGTCACAACGCTTCAATTCGGCCAGGATAGCTCCTACGGCGAACATCAGAGCCGGGTGCTCCAATCCGGCCGCCAGCACCTGTTCGTAAAGGACTAGGGCCTCCCGCCACTGGCCCCGGGAATGCGCATCCACCGCCCGCCCCAATCCCGCGTTGATCCGGAACCACTCTTCTTCGGAGAACGCTCCATGATCCTCAGAGAACACCAGATCGGCCAGCGTCTGAAGCGCCAGCGAGAGCGCCCGACGGATCGGATCCACGGGGGGCTCTGCTTCCTCCGGCGGCAGCATCCAGAAGGCTTCGGCCCGAGCCCGTTCCGTCTCGGCCTCCGCCCCCCGTGGGGGAAGCATCGGCAATGGGCCGGTGCCGGTTCGGTGAGTGAGCTGAGCCCGCAGCCAGTCCCGCGCCTGAAGCGCCTGAGGATGATCGGGATCCAGGGCAAGCGCGGCGCTGACGGCTTCCAGAGCCCGCTGCAAATCCCCCTGCTGGACCCAGGCACGGGCCCGGGCAAGATCAACCCGGATCGCCGCTTCCGGCTGATGAAGCTGCCGATATGCCTGGGCCAGCGCTTCCAGGGTCTCGACCCGCCCGGGCTCCAATCGGATCGCCTGGACCCATGCCTGAACCGCCCGTCGGAGATCCCCCTGCTCTGCGAACGACCGGCCGGCCTGGTGGTAGTGGGCTGCCGCCTCCGCGGCGCGGCCAGCGCGTTGATAAACCTCCGCAAGGCGGAGCGCCGGCGTGGGATCGCCCGGGCGAAGGCGCGCCAGCTGCCGAAAGGCTGCAACGGCCCCCTCATATTGACCGGCCTCCATGCACGCCAAGCCCAATCCCGTCAGGGCCTCCGGCTGATCCGGAAAGGCCTCCAGCGCCTCCCGATAGGCCGCGATCGCCACCGACCACTGCTTTTGCCAGATGGCCTCGTGCCCGCGTCTCAACGCCTGTTCGTAACGCAGGCGATCCCCTTCCATCGCCGATCCCTCGCCTGTTGGATGCCTCAAAGTGCAAGTATAACATTAAACGGTGAACGAAGGAGCGCTGAAGGATCCCCGATGGGTATGTCCCAGGTTTGCGGAGGGCGGATCTTCCCCGAACCCTATACGCTTCTATATGCCCCTCACCCTCCTGAGAGGAGGGGCCTCTTGCTGAGGCGCGCGTGCCATGGTGTTCTCCCCCAGGCAGGTCGTTCCGAGCCTCGGCGATAAGGAGCCCATCTCCCGGGCCACCCATGCGGATCGGCTTGAAAGGGTTCTTGGGGCCGGCTACAATAGCTTTCACAAAGCGAGGCGGTGAGGGTTATCCTCTCTCCCCGTCGCCCTTTGCCCTTTGGGCCACGGGAAAAAAGGGGAGGACGGCTGCACCATCGCGGGAGCGATCCATCTCACTCTAAGGAGGAACAGGAGGCCGGAAGATGGCCCGAATCACACCGCGCCACGAGGATTACAGTCAATGGTATCTGGATGTCATCCGGGAAGCGGAGCTGGCCGATTACGCCCCGGTCCGGGGATGCATCGTCTTCCGACCTTACGGTTACGCCATCTGGGAAAACATCCAGGCGGCTGTGGATCGACGGTTTAAAGCCCACGGCTATCGGAATGCTTATTTCCCGCTCTTCATCCCTTACTCGTTCATTCAAAAAGAAAAGGAGCACGTAAGCGGCTTCTCCCCGGAGCTGGCGGTGGTGACCATCGGAGGGGGAGAGACCTTAGAGGAGCCGCTGGTGGTGCGCCCGACCTCGGAGACCATCATCGGCTATATGTATGCCCAATGGATCCAGTCCTACCGGGATCTGCCGCTGCGGATCAATCAGTGGTGCAACGTGGTGCGCTGGGAGAAGCGGACCCGGCCCTTCCTGCGGACGCTGGAGTTCCTCTGGCAGGAGGCCCATTCTGTCTTCGCCACCTACGAGGAGGCGGAAGAGGAAGCCCTGCGGGTGCTCGATCTCTACACGGACTTCGCGGTGGAGGACGCGGCGATCCCGGTGGTCCAGGGCCGCAAGAGCGAGGCGGAGAAGTTCGCCGGGGCGTTGCGCAGCTATACCATCGAGGCGATGATGGGCGACGGGCGCGCGTTGCAGTCGGCCACTTCCCACAATCTGGGGCAGAACTTCTCCCGGGCTTTCGAGATCCGGTTCCTGGACGCCCAGAACCAGATGCAATACGCCTGGACCACCTCCCATGGCCTCTCCACACGAACGGTAGGGGCCGTGATCATGGCCCATGGGGATGATAAGGGATTGATCCTGCCGCCCCGCCTGGCGCCCATCCAGGTGATCGTGGTGCCCATCTGGAAAAGCGACGAGGAGCGCTCTCGGGTGCTGGAGACCTGTGAACAGGTCCGACGGATGCTGGGGCCGGAGATCCGGATGGAGGTGGACGCGCGGGAGGAATACACCCCGGGCTGGAAATTCAACGAGTGGGAGCTGCGCGGGGTGCCCCTGCGGATCGAGATCGGCCCGCGGGATGTGGCCGAGCGGCAGGTGGTGCTGGCCCGCCGGGATCAGCCGGGCGCCCCAGGGAAGCGGGTGGTGCCCATGGAGGGGCTTCTGGACGCGGTCCACGAAACCCTGAGCGCTATCCAGGCGGATCTCTATCAGCGGGCGCTGGCCTTCCACAAGGCCCACACCCACTACCCGGAGACCTACGATCAGCTTCGGGAAGCTGTCGCCGATGGGTTCGCATGGGCCTGGTGGTGCGGAAGCCCGGAGTGCGAGGCGAAGATCAAAGCGGATACGACGGCGACCAACCGTTGCATCCCTCTGGAGCAGCCGGACGGCCGCGGTCGATGCATCGTCTGCAACGAGCCCGCTTCGGAAATGGCGGTTTTCGCGCGAGCTTATTAACCGCTGGACCTGGGAGCAAACGTCCAGATCGCCGGAAAGGGCCCGATTCCTCCGGGGGCCTGGGGCGGGGCCGGGCCCCGAAGGCATCCGGCTCCGCCCTCAAAGGGGTCTTTCTAATGTGATGAAAGAGGGAGAGGTGAGGAGGGAGGGAGCTTATCCCTTCACATAGAGCGCATTGCCCGTAAGCCCTATTCCACCGACGAAGGGAGGGGACAATGGATTTTGTGATGATCGGACAGGCGGACACGCCGGGGCTTCGATGGTTCCGCCAGGGATTGTGGCAGACCCTGCGGGCTCACGGATATATCTTCCAGGAGGAACCCACTCCAGACATCCGCCTGGTTCTCAACTTCACGAGTCCTAATCGCCCCCGACCCTTCCGGCGCAAATCCCAGGGAACCTTTGTCGCATCGATCGTGGAGCTGCCAGAGCCCCCTGCTGATTTCCTGAAGACCTGCTATCCGATCCTGGTCCGCGCGCTCTCCAACCTCCTCATCGTCCTGATCCCGGGAACCCGCATCGCCTCGTCCAACGGGATCCGCTGGGAAGCCCATTTTGTCACGCTGGAGCTCGGCCACTACGTGGAGACGTGCAGGGAAGACGAAGCCGACTTCTTCGAGCGGATATACCGACGGCTGGCTCCGCTGGCCCAGGCTCGCCTGGTGATCAATAATGAGTTTCATCCCGACCTGCCGCCAGAGCTCTGGAACGGCAACGAGCGGACAGAGAAATTAAAAGAAGCGGGTCGCTTCCTGGCCTCCCTGAACCTCCTGCCCGCACCGTTCCCGCTGGAGGAAATCCTCCCGCCCCGGGATTTCCAGCACGTGAAACGATTGTATGGACTGGGCGGCCTGAGCTATGGCAATCTCAGCGTGCGGGAAGATACAGAGCGGTTCTGGATGAGCGCCAGTGGGGTCGATAAGGGGAACCTGCAGGTGATCGGCCGGGACATTCTCCTGGTGAAGGGCTACGACGCCGAGCGCAATGTGATCCTCCTGAGCGTCCCGCCCCACATCGAGCCCCGCCGCGTCTCCGTGGATGCCATTGAGCATTGGATGATCTACCGGGAACATCCCCAGGTAGGGGCGATCATCCATGTGCACGCCTGGATGGAAGGCATTCCGGTGACCGCGGTGAACTATCCCTGTGGGACATGGGAGCTGGCTGCGGAGGTGGCCGAGCTGGTGCGTCGCTCCCCGGATCCCGCGCGGGCAGTGATCGGGCTGCGCAACCACGGGATCACGGTGACCGGTCGCGATCTGGATGACATCATGGAGCGCCTGCGCGATCGGGTGATCCCCCAGGTTCCTATGGAATAAATCACGCCATGGGCAATTTCCGAGCTCTCCCGGGGGTTTTGGGGCTGGGCGCTGCCTTCGGCGGCCCCCCAGCCCCCAGAATATTTTTTCCTCCCCCTCCCCAGAGCGCAGGGGACCTGGAGAGGGGCATGGCCTGCTTCCCTCCCGAGGGCGCCTGGATCGGACTTGTCGCCCGAAGTTGCGCATGGCGTAAATAGGCTTGTGGCACCACGAGGCGACGTATGGCCTCATCTCCTTGATCCTCCTCCCCACGGCCCAAAGGGCTGGGGGGAGAGGGATCGAAAGGCTCTGGCCCATATCCAACAGCGGCAGGCACTTCCCAGGACCGCCCCGATGAACCGATCATCCCTGTTCCCTGTGCAGGTAACTCTTGGAGCTCTGCTCCTAACGTTAGGAGTTCTCGGGGGACGGCTGGCCCAGGGGACAAGAGAACGGTTTTTCCCGGAAACCGGCCAAACGGTTCGGGAGCCTTTCCTGAGTTTCTTTGAAGCTCACGGCGGTTTGAACTTCTTCGGTTACCCGATCACCCCTGCGATCCCAGAGCCTCCCTATCAAATCCAGTGCTTTCAAAACGCCTGTTTACGCTGGGATCCTCTGGCGCCCTCCGATCAGGCGGTGCAACCGCTTCCCGTGGCCGAGGCGATGGGCCTGGGAAGCCCACCGATCCCTCCGCAACAGATCCCCATGGGCCGGCCTTTCCGGCGTTATATCCCGGAGACCGGCCACACGGTGAGCGGGATGTTCCTCGCCTTCTGGTTACGCCACGGTGGCGCGAAGCTCATCGGCAACCCGATCACAGAGCCCTACGTGGAGAACGGACGGCCGGTCCAGGTTTTCCAGCGGATGAAGCTGATATGGGATCCGACAGAACAGGCGGTGCGGCCCATGGGCCTCGGGGAATCCTACGCTCGAACGCGAGGGCTGAACCCTCGGGTTCCCCCCCGGATCCTCCAGACCTCCTCGGCCCTTCAGGTCCGCATCGCCATACGCCGTCCGGTCCTGGCGGTCGGCGATCTACAAACCATCCTGGTGTTTGTGACCGATGAAGAGAACCAGCCTGTCCCTCGGGCCCGAGTTCGCATTCATATCCCCGGGCATGACCCCCTGCTTCTGGAGACCGATGAAGCAGGCCTGGCAGAGGGGAATTTCATCGTGCGCGCACTCCCTTCCGGATCACTGGTGGAAGTCCATGTGACGGCCTCAGACGGCCTTCGACAAGCGGAGGCTTTCTCGTCCTTTCGGATCTGGCCATAGAGGACCAGATTTTCTGCGGACCGATATCCAAAGTCGCAGACAGCCTTAGGCGGTGAATCTGGTGGAAGCGCCTTCTGGAAGGAGGCGGCAAAACCTCCTTCCCTCCCCCGAACCCTTTAGGTCTCCGGAAGGGGGAGGGAAACCTCCTTTGCGGCTGGGGGCGCCGCCAAAGGCGATGCCCCAGCCCCCCACCCCCTGCGGAACTCGGAAGCTGCCCATGGCGTTGACATCTCTTTATCGGAACGGGTATAATGAGGACGAACTCAACACCTGGAAGGGGGTGGGAACATTGGCCCGCGTGATCATTGAGGAAGGGGAGTCCTTCGAGTCGGCCCTCAAGCGGTTCAACAAGCAGATCCAGGCCGACAAGTTGCTTTCGGAGCTGCGGCGCCGGCGCTACTACGAGCCGCCCAGCGTGATCCGCAAGCGCAAGAAGGCCGCCAAACTGCGCAAAAGCCGGCGGACCACTCTGAAGGCTCTGCGAGCCGCCGGTCTGCTATGAGCATCACGTGCGGTGAAAACAAAAGGGTGGGGAGAACCCCCACCCTTTTGTTTTCACAACCCGGCGGGTCGATCTTCCAATCCCCTCAGGGGAGCATCTCCGTCTTCAGCACCGCATCCAGCACGATCATCGCCGCAAGGGCGAGCGGCACGATCGTCCCCAGATGATAAAGCCATCCGTATTTCGCCGGCGGGATCGCATAGAGCGACAGGACGCACAGCTCCAGCGCGATCCCAATGATGAGGCCGCCGATGACCACCGCAATCCGCTTGGCCAGCATTCCCGATCTCCTCCTCCCCTCGCGTGTTCTCGAAGAGCGATTTCGAGGAAGCCTGGGGGCGGGCAGGCCCACCCGCCGGCCCCCGATTGGTCCCAAGAAACGGCGGGTTCGGTTCCCCTCGCGACACCGTAGATTCTAATCAACCTATTTCAGCGCGTCAACGCGATCCGGGAAAATTGAGAGCCAACCGGAGAAAATTTGCCGGCGCCCTCTCGGCTGGGCGTTGGGCAGAGGGGAAGCCAGACATCGCCCAATGACGCCCTGAGTTTGGGGATTCCCCCTTACCGTGACGCTCCCAGGGCGGCGGGGAAAGGAGGGAGACGCTTGCCTTCAGAACCATGCCCTTAGGAACGCCCTAAGGAACTGGCCCGCCAGTTCGATCAACAGGATCGCCACGATGGGGCTGAAATCCAGACCGCCCACCGGGGGGAGGTAGCGCCGCAGGGGGTTCAACACCGGCTCCACCACGCTCGCCAGGAGGCGCCGGGCCGGATGCCACGGGTCGAGGCCGATCCAGGAGGTGAGCACATAGAACACGATCAGAAGAACGTAGAGATTGACCAGCGCATCGATGAGGGAGATCAGCGCTCCAGGCATGTCGCTTTCCTCAAGAAAAATTTCTGGGGCTGTGGCGGCTGCCCCGACCCCTCAGGCCCCCAGGAGAACAGCGTTCAATGACAGGAAAGGCTAAGATGGCGATGGAAAAGAAGAAGAGCGAGATCACGACGGGCGTTCGCCGAAGATCGCCCGCCCTAGGCGGACCATGGTGGCGCCCTCCTCGATCGCCACCTCGAAATCGTCTGTCATGCCCATCGAGAGATGCGCCCAGGGAGCCTGGGGAAACCGCGAAGCCAGGGCGTCGCGCAACGCCCGCAGCCGGCGGAACACCGGCCGGACGGCCTCCGGATCCGGAGCGATCGGGGCCATTGTCATCAACCCGAGGACCTGCAGACCCGGCTGCTCCAAGATGCAGGCAACCGCCTGGAAGAAGGCTTCCCGCTGAGCCGCATCCTCCTCCCAGCGATCCAGAAGGAAGCCGTATTTGCTGGCTTCGCCGGAGACGTTGCATTCCAGGAGGATTTTCACCGGCCGCCCTTCCTCCGCGGCGAGCCGGCTGAGCTTCTCCGCCAGCGGCACCGAATCCACCGAATGGATCACCTCGAACAGGCGCAGGGCCCGCCGGGCCTTCCGTCGTTGCAGGTGGCCCACCATATGCCATTGGATCGCCGCCTCGCTTCCCAGCAAGGCCTGCACCTGAGGGATTTTCTCTTCCGCCTCCTCCACCCGGTTCTCCCCGAAGATCCGCAACCCGCATGCATAGGCCTCGACGATCCGTTCCGGCGGCACCGTCTTGGTCACCGCCACCACCTGGATCGTCGCCGGATCGCGGCCGGCCCGACGGGCCGCGCGGGCGATCCGCTCCTGAACCTGTTCCCAGCGCTCGGCGATGGAGGGGCTCATCTTCGGGAAGCGACCTCCTCGGAGAGGCTAAAGGCACAGAGACGGCGAGACGGCCTCGCCGCCATCCCGCCGTCTCCCCATCCCAGGCTTGCCAAGGATAAAGCTTCATCCCTTGATCACCGCGATGGGCCGCAGCCGGGCCACCTTCTTGGCGATCCCCGCGTGGTGAACGACCTCGACCACGCGGCTGACATCCTTGTAGGCTTTGGGGGCTTCCTCAGCCAGGCCCGCCATCGAGCCGGCGCGGACCACGATGCCCTGGCCCTCCAGCTCGGCCTTAAGCTTCTCCCCTCGAATCTCCCGCTTGGCCTGGGCCCGGCTCATCACCCGCCCCGCCCCGTGGCAGGTGCTCCCGAACGTCTGGGCCATCGATCCGGGGGTCCCCAGCAACACATAGGACGCCGTGCCCATGGAGCCGGGGATCAGGACCGGCTGTCCGATGTCCGTGTATTTCTTCGGCAGCCCGGGGGAGCCCGGACCCCAGGCGCGGGTGGCCCCCTTCCGGTGGACGCACACCGTCATCCGCTGGCCATCGATTTCGTGGGTTTCGATCTTGCCCATGTTGTGGGCGATATCGTAAACCTGCCAGACGTCGTGGGCGATGCCCTTCGGCCGGAGGACTTCCTCGAAGCTCTTGCGGATGTAGTGGGCCAGGATCTGCCGGTTGCAGAAGGCGAAATTGGCGGCGCAGGCCATCGCCTGGAGGTAGTCCTGTCCCTCCGGGCTATCGATGGGCGCGCACATCAGCTCCTTGTCCGGAAGCTTGATGCCGTATTTGTGGATCACCCGTTCGAAGCGCTGCAAGTAATCGGTGCAGATCTGATGGCCGAAGCCCCGCGAGCCGCAATGGATCTGCACCGCCACCTGCCCCTGGAAGAGGCCCATCCGCTCCGCGCCGGCCGGGTCGAAGATCTCCTCCACCACGTCGACCTCGATGAAGTGGTTCCCGGCGCCCAGGGTGCCCAGCTGATCCTTCCCCCGTTCCTTAGCCTTGGGCGTGGCCTTGTCCGGGTCGGCGTTCGGCATGCAGCCGAACTCCTCGGTGTGCTCCAGGTCCTCCGGGCGGGCGTAGCCGTGGCGCAGCGCCCAGCGAGCGCCCTCGGCCAGCACCTCATCCAGCTGCTTCATGGTCAGGGGCACGTGGCCTTCGGAGCCCACCCCGCTGGGGCAGTTGTAGTAGATCCGTGTGGCCAGCTCCGCCAAGTGCGGTGCGATCTGTTCTTGGGTCAGATCCGTGGCCAGCAGGCGAACCCCGCAATTAGAGACCACAAAGCCGTTAGCGATGAAATTGTGATCTGGGTGCTCTACAGTAAAGTCATACACTGGGCCGGGATGGCCTTCAATGGGTTCGATGCGCTCAATCTCCTCCCAGACTACGCCGGATTGGCCGAGCCCCTGCGTCGCCTGGGCCATGTAAGCCTCAAAGTCCGGAAAATCCCGCGGCAGGCCAGCCCCCAGATACCTATTAGACCCGACAGAGTTCTCCACAAAGCGGGCGTTCACGGGCATTGGAGCACCTGCTACCACTGATGCAACAGACAGACCCTGCCGGCGCGCCCCCGAGATCTCCTGACGGAGAAGCTGGCGAGCCTCCCGCACGGCCCGCTTGCGCTTCAGATACTGAGCGCCGACGAGGCTCCTGAAGCGACGCTCGCGGTTGTATTCCACCCCGATCCGCGTGAAGAAGCGGATCAGGTTGTCTACACGTCCGGAGATCAGTAACCGAAGGATAAACGAACGAGACCCATCAGCCCGCCGAAGCGCCTGCTTTTCCACATAGATTCCAGATGTTTGAACCTCGAACCTCTGAAGCATCTCCGCGATGTCTGCAAGGAAGCGGTAACCATCGGCCACGCGATGCTCCGCCTTAGCGATCGTCAGAACCGGCCGACGGAACTTCACACGGGAGCTAGCGTGTAGTGCAGTCCCAGTCAACTCTGCGCCGAAGAATGCAGCAAGAAAGAGACGCTGCTGCCAGAGCGGCGCCTGCTTGAGCCACTTCGGGATCCGATCCGCCTGCTCCGTCTTCCGCCCCAGTGGTAGTCCCATGGCAGCCAGCAGAGCGACCAACCCTGTTGAATTCACCTCCAGCTCGCCGACAACGCTTGCAACTTCGTATGTCCGGTAGGAGGTTCGAATCACGCCCCTTCGGCGCCGGGAGCGAAGGTAAGCCCCATACCCCAGCCGTGGGGGGT
>NZ_JANWXB010000257.1 GCF_025055495.1 Thermoflexus sp.
ACATTTTTCTCCCCCGACAAGAGAACGACGTCATGTTGGGGTATGATACAATACTATTCGGAAAGGGCTTCCTTAAGCAGAATGCTTGGCGTTGCTGAGCTTTCTGCGCATGTGCGTCCGGAGGAGCAGATGGCGTTTACAGTTCAGGACTTCGAGGATCTGTTGCGATTGCTGGATCAGCACCCTCAGTGGCGGGAGGCATTGCGGCGGCGATTGCTGACAGAGGAGTTTTTAGAATCGCCGAAAGTCCTCCGTGACCTTTCCGACCGGGTGCAAAAGATTGAGCTGTTGATGGGCGATCTGATAGAGACTGTGAAAGGCCTGGCGGAATCAGTTGCTGCCCTAGCGGAGGCGCAGCGGCGGCACTATGAGGAGTTTGTGGCCCATCGGGCGGAGGCGGACCGTCGGTTTGCGGAGCTGGCAGAGGCCCAGCGGCGAACTGAGGAGCAGTTACAAAAGCTGAGCGAGTCTCATCAGCGCTTGAGTGAGTCCACGGTGCGGATGCAGGAGGCGCTTCAGGATCTCGGCGAGTTCCGGGAGCAGACGAAAGAAATCCTTGATCGGTTCGGTCAGGTTATAGGCCCCATGATTGAGGAGCGAATGATCCAAGCCTTGCGAGAGTGGGTGGCGGAACAGGGCGGCACATTGCTTGGGCCGGTGTTCTCGGTCACTCTCGATGGAGTAGGAGAGGTTGACGGCGTCGCTCAGATTCGGCTGCAGGACGGACGAGAGGTCTGGGTGCTGGTTTCTGCAAAGACAAAGGTCTGGCCGCGGTCAATCCGGGAGTTCGTGAACGAGGTATTGAAGAGTCCCACTGCGGTCGCGATGTTGCAAGCCGAGGGAATCCAGGATCCAGTCATGCCGATTGTGTTTGGGCTGACCTTAGATCGGCGATCAATGAAGGCTGCCCAAACCAGTCGTGTAGGCCTGCTGATCAGCGCGCAGGGGATGTTGGTGTCGCCCGTCCTCTGGTCCCTAAAAGACCGTGAACCGATCGAAGGGGAGTCCGACACATCTTCTTGAAGCGCCAGGATGGGCTCGGCCCGTTCGGGAGCTCCTAAGGTCAGGACTTATATCCTGTTTCTGGGTAGCCTTGCCGGGGTGGGGCAGATGGTTTGGACGAGCGCCTCGCCCTTTTTCTTTTGCAGGAACGCACGCCGGGAGCGCTCCGGTGAGCCTGGAGCTTGCACTGCAGCTGGAGCGGATTTCGAAAGCGTTCGGCCCGCGGTGGGTGTTGCGGGAGGTCTCTCTGACGGTGCAACCGGGGGAGATCGTGGCGCTGATGGGGCCGAATGGGGCTGGGAAGAGCACCCTGCTCCGGGTGGCCGCCACCCTCCTCCGGCCCACATCCGGTCGGGTTCGGATCGGCGATTTCAGCTGGCCGCCGGACGGAGCCAGGATACGGGCTCAGGTGACCCTGCTGGGTCATCAGCCCTGGCTGTATCCAGACCTCAACGCGGCGGAGAACCTCCGTTTCTATCAGCGCCTCTATGGCTGGCCGGAGGAGCCAGGCGCGGTGGACGCCGCACTGAGGCGGATGGGTCTGGCGGACCGCGCCCGGGATCCAGTGCGCCGGTTCTCGCGGGGGATGTTGCAACGGCTGGCCCTGGCGCGCGCCTTCCTTTCGCCGGCCCCCGTCTTGCTGCTGGATGAGCCGTTCACGGGCCTGGATGTGCTCGGGTTAGAAGAGGCCCGGGAGGCCATCCGGGAGCTGGCGGCCCAGGGGCGGGCCGTGGTGGCGGCGCTTCACGATCCGGCCACCGCCGATTTCGCCCACCGGGTGGTGGTCCTGGTGAGCGGTCGTCTGGTGGCGGAGGGCTCCCCCACCGATTTCCCGGAGAAAACCCTTCAGGAACTCTATCAGGCCGGGATGGACCGAAGGACTGGCTCCGCCGCGGAAAGGCCCCTCCGTCCGTCCGAAGGGAATTTCCTCTCCACCCGCAGGATGCTCTCGGATGGAATCCGAGGGGCTTCTACAGCTCCGGCCAAAGTGGAAGGGATCCGATCCGCTTTCCCTATCCGCCCGCAGGGGCACGGGCTTCGCGCGTTCCAGGCGTTGCTCTGGAAGGACCTGCGGATCGAGGGGCGGGCGCGAGAGACGCTGACTCCGCTTTTGACCCTGGCCGGTTTAAGTCTCTTTCTGTTCGGGGCAGCGTTCGAGTTGCGTCCGGATCTGGCTCGTTCTTTCGTTCCGGTTTTCTTCTGGATGCTCCTGCTCTTCGCCAGCAGCCTGGGCGTGGGACGGATGATGGCTTCGGAGATCGATCGAGGAACATGGGAAGGGCTCCTGATGGTGCCCGGGGATCGGAGCGTGCTGTTCGCGGGCAAAGCGATGGTCCACAGTCTGCTGCTGGGGCTGGTCATCCTTCTATCCCTGGCGGCTGCGGGCGTCTTCTTTAACCTCTCCCTTTGGGATCCCGCTATCCTCCTGCTCCTGGCCCTGGGAGCGGTCGGCCTGTCCGGGGTGACCACGCTTCTGGCGGCGATCGCTATGGCCACCCGGGCCCGTGAGCTGCTGCTGCCGATCCTGCTGTTCCCGGTGGCGGCCCCCCTGGTCATCGCCGGCATTCAGGGGACCCGCGCGATCCTGGAAGCGGATCCTGCCGGGGGGTCGATATGGCTGCAGATCCTGCTCGCCTACGATCTTCTTCTCTTTGCAGTGGCGTGGATGGTGTTTGAAGAGGTGGCCAGCTCATAACCGGCGTAACCCATGAGGAGGGCCGAATGCGATCTTGGGAACGAATCTGGATAGGGACCACCATCGCCCTGATGGCCCTGGCGGCTCTGGCGGTCTTCGTCTACGCGCCGCGGGAAGCGAGGATGGGCGACGTGCAACGGATCTTTTACTTCCACATCAGCACGGCATGGACCGGTTTTCTCGCTTTCGCGGTGGCGCTTATCGGGTCCATCGCGTATCTACGGACGCGAGCCGTGCGTTGGGATCAGCTGAGCCACGCTGCGGTGGAGATCGGGCTGGTGCTGTTGACCATGGCGATCATCACCGGCTCCCTCTGGGCCCGCCCGGTGTGGAACACGTGGTGGACGTGGGATCCGCGGTTGACCACGACGACAATCACCTGGGTAGTGTATCTGGCCTATTTGCTCCTGCGGAACGCGGTGGAGAACCCGGAGACCCGGGCCCGGTTTGCGGCGGTCTATGCCATCGTGGCCTTCGTGACGGTGCCCATTACGTATCTCTCGGCCCGCCTGCTTCGCACCATCCACCCCATCGTGCTGGGTCCCAGCGTCTCCGCAGAGGCGCAGGGGCAGTTCGGGCTGACACCCCGGATGGTCCACACCATGGTGCTCAGCTTGATCGCCTGGACGTTGCTCTTCAGCGTGCTCTTGTGGATGCGCTATCGGGTCCAGCGGGCTCAGGAGGCACTGGAGGAAATAGAGGAAGCGATGGAGGCTTAATTGTAGAAGTTATGCTCGGAGCCCCCCGGGCGAGATGGGATGGTCCTCCGCCCCCAAAACGTTGCGCTCCCCCCCTCCCAGGGCCCATAGGCCCTGGGAGGGGGGGATAAAGGGGGAAGGGGCCTGGCCTCCTTCCCTCTCCAAGGCGTTTGGATGGGACTCGACGCCTGAAGTTGCCTACGGCGTTATGGATATTTTGGAGGTGAGCAGGCCTGCCTTCCGCGGCCCCCGCCGCCTCAAAGGGGCAGCGTCGCGTTCAGAATCAACCAGGGAGTCTACGCCGATGGGTTATCTCGTTGTCGCCTATCTGGTCTTCTGGGGCATCACCTTTTTCTACATCCTCTATCTGGCGCGCCGGCAGCGGGCGCTGGAGGAACGAATGGCTCGTTTGCGGGCGCGGCTGAACCCGGAGCTTCAGGAGGAACATGATGAGCCCCGGTGAGGAGATGACATGGACCCTTCGCTGGCGCACGTTCTCTCACGCTCTGGCCTTTGTGCTGGGGTTCTCGTTCGTGTTCGTGTTCGCCTGGGGTGGGGCAGCCACGCTCCTCGGCCAGCTCTTCTTCAGCGGGCGCGACCTCCTGGCCGCCATCGGGGGTAGCGTGGTCCTCCTCATGGGCCTGGCCATCCTGGGAGTGCGGATCCCCCTGATCTACCCGCTGATCATGTCCGAATGGCGTCCCCATCTCCGGGAGATCCCCTCGCTGGGCTTCGCGACCTCCGGGTTGATGGGCGTCTTCTTTGCGGCCGGGTGGACCCCCTGTGTGGGACCCACGCTGGGGGCGATTCTCACCATGACGTTCCAGCAGGAGACGGCCGGCCACGCCCTGGGCTTGCTGGCCGCTTACGCGGCCGGCTTAGGGGTTCCGTTCCTGGTGCTGGGGTTCCTCCTGGATCATGCCCTCGCCGGGATGCGACGGATGCGCCGCTATCTTCCGATCTTCCACGTCGCCAGCGGCGTGCTGTTGCTGTTCATCGGTGGGATGGTGTTGCTGGATGTGTTGCCCCGTTTCTTCCCGATCCTGAGCGTTCCGGTTTGGGTTCCGACGTTTACGAATCTACGCATCTGGACGTTCCGGATGGGCCTGTTTCTGGATGTGGGGCCAGGGATAGAGCTGGGATACCCGGTGGCCTTCATAGCGGGTTTGCTTTCCTTCTTCTC
>NZ_JANWXB010000378.1 GCF_025055495.1 Thermoflexus sp.
GCCCGGCCCCGGCTTATTTGTTTTATTGCTTTGTTTTTGTTTCTGTTTTTTTTGGTGGGTTTGGGGGGGGGGGGGGGGGGGCCTTCGCCCCCCCGCACCGCCCCCGAAAGATTTTTTTCTCCCCCCTCCCCACGGCCCACAGGGCCGTGGGGAGGGGGGAGAAAGGGGGGAGGGGCCATCGCCTTCCGGACTCGCTTCGGTTCCTCAAATCCCCAGTTGATAACTGGACAAAGCACTAGCTCCCACGGCGGATCCGAACCGAACGCCCCGCGCTTCGTCCGTCCGAGGCCCAGCGTGAAGCGGGAGGGCCACATCGAGGCGGGCCGGGTTACAGGGGCGCCCGATCAGGGCCCGGGCGCAACCGGCTCTTTTTGATCCAGGGATAGCGATCGATCCCATGCTGGCGCATGTGGCGCCCTTTGGATTCCGCCCGCAGCAGGCCCTCAAACACCTCGCGGGGGACGCCGAAGTAAAGACAGACCCCTTTGTTGAACGCCACCTCCAGGATCTGACGGTCCTCATGATAGCGGACGGCGCTGATCATGCTCGACGGCAGGTTCTGCCACGCGGGCTCCTCCCCCGGCTTCTCCGGAGCCATCGCCGCCGCCTGCAGGAACGGCAGCCAGCCCTCCCGCAGGGGCGTCAGAACCAGGACCACCTCATCGCCCCGCAGCTCCAGCCGGAGGGAAAGCGGGTGCTCGCCCCGCAACGCCCGGGCCTCGTCCGGCCGTTTCCGCCGCAGCTCCAGTTCGTCGGTCGTCGGATGGTAGATCGCCTCCATCGTCGATCCCCCCAGAGGAAATCACACGCCTCTCGCTCCGCGCCGCACCCCCTCCCGAACCGCCTCGTAGAAGTCCACCACCCGGCGGGCAATCTCATCCCAATCGTATTGTCGGGCTCGACGGCGGCCGGCTTCGCTCATCCGCCCTCGAAGGGCCGGATCCTCCAGCACCCGCAAGAGGGCGTCCGCCAGCGCCTCCGGATCCTCCGGGGGAACCAAAAAGCCCTGGACGCCGTTTTCGATCACCTCGTTGTAGCCCGGGATGTCGGTCGTCACCACCGGGACGCCCGCGGCCATCGCCTCTAACAGCACGATGCCGAAGCTCTCCATGCCGATGGAGGGCGCGCAGAACACCGTGGCGGCCCGGTAATACGCGGGCAGTTGCTCGTCGGGCACATACCCGATGAAGCGGACGTTGCGCAGGCGCAGGTTCCAGGCCTGGGCCACGTAAGGCGCCTTCTCCGCCTTGCCGAACGCCCCCACCACCAGCAGACGGGCCTCCGGACAGCGGGCCTGCACCCGGGCGAAGGCCTCTAAGAGATACCGCAGCCCCTTGCGCCGCTCCAGACGGCCCACGAAAAGGATCGTCGGACGGCCATCCGCGAACGGCTCCGGCGGGCGGAGCGCCGGGTCCGCGAAGCGGGCGCAGTCGATGCCGTTGGGGATCACCACGTAGTCCGCCGGGAAGTAACGCATGTGATATCGCCGCGCCGCCTCCGAAACCACGATGCAGCCGTCCAGCCGCTTGAAAAACCGCCGCAACAGCGGCTTCCCGTAGTAATACGTCCGGCTGACCTCCCGATACGCGTGGAAGGTCCCCACCGCGATGGCCTGGGGCACCAGATCCCGATGCCGCAGGACGGCCAGGGGGAGCGCCGGGGTCAGGGGCTCATGCAGGTGCAGCACGTCGTAGCCGCCGGACTGGAGGATCGTCTTGATCCGGCGATACAGGCGGGGGGAGAGGGTGATCCGGGCGATGGAGCCGGCGAAGGGGAAGGCGATCACTGAGGCGGAGGCGTTGATGAACCCCTCCCCGCTGGCCCGCCCATCGGAAGCCGGGGCGATGATGTGCGCCTCGTGGCCCAGCCGCTGCAGGCTCCGGGCCAGATGGGCGATGTGATTGTTCACCCCTCCAGGCACAGCGAAATCGTAAGGGGATACCAGGGCGATGCGCATCGGCCGACGGCCTTTCCGGCTCCTGCAAGGAACGTCGAGGAGGATCAGTTCCCACGCCGAGAGTATGGGTTGCGCCGATGAAGGTGGCGCTGGCTCGGGACGGATCGCGCTCCCTGCGCGTCGCCAGAAGGGAGAGGGACCATCGCCGCAGCGCCTCCCTCGGTCAGCGATCGAGCGTCGCCCGGATCGGCGATCAGCCCCTCCAGGCGCCTCCGCACCGGGCGTCCGCCGGCACGGACGCCTTCCAGGAGGGTCGGCGAAGGCCGATCTCCGCCGAAAGGCCTACCCCCGTCGACTTCAGTCGACCCGTCCCACCCGTTGGGAGGGGATCCTCCAGATGGGCGTGGTCAGCACCCACTGGTCCGGCGCCTCCTGAAGGACCCCGGCGAAGATCTCCAGCGCTTGAGCCACTAGGGTTTCCCGGGCTTCCCCGGACTTCCCGGCAGGCCAGAGCGGGGGCCAGATCTGCAGGCGAACGCCTTCCCCCTCCCGTCGGGCGAAGGCCGGAACCACCGGGATCCCCCGGCGGACCGCCAGCTCCGCGTAGCCGTCCGGGAGCCATGCGTCTTCCCCAAAAAAAGAATACACTCGACCGCTCCCGGTGATATCCCGATCCAGGGCCAGCGCCACGATCCCCCCCTGCTGCAGGGTTCGGAACACCTCCCGCAGCGCTCCATCCGCCGGGATCAGCCGGAGGCCATGGGTGCCGCGCAGGCGGCAGAGATACCGGAACATCGCCGGAGGACGCACAGGCTCTGCCACCGCCAGGGCGGGAAGCCCGCTGGCCCCTAAGAATTGCAGGCCCCACTCCAAGGGGCCGTAATGGGCGCTCGCGGCAATGACCCCGTTCCCCGTCCGCCAGGCCTCTTCCAGGTGTTCCCACCCCTCGATCCGGATGGATGGGAACCAGCGGGAGGGATGGCGGCGAGGGGCCTGAAAGAGGTCCACGTAATTCCGCCAGAGCAGCCGGAAGGCCCTCCGGGCCGCCTGGTGGGCCGCGGGGTCCTCCGGCGAAGTCCCCAGCACATGCGCCAGGTTGTCCCGCAGGCCGGCGGCGGAAGGGAGGAGGGGATACCCGAAGTCCGCCAGGCGGGCCGCCAGATCATAGGCCAATCGGGGCGGCAGCGCCTGCGCCACCGCCCCGATGCCTCGGAAGAGCCCGTAAACCATCCAAGCGACGGCCTCAGATCCCGTGTCCGGCAATGAAGTCCTCCACCATCTGCCGCGCGATGTGGTCCGGGAATTGCTGGGGCGGCGATTTCATGAAGTAGGCGGAGGGACCGATCAGGGCGCCCTTCAGCCCGCGGTCCAGGGCGATCTTCGCGCAGCGCACCGCATCGATCACCACCCCCGCCGAGTTCGGGCTGTCCCACACCTCCAGCTTCGCCTCCAGGTGGATCGGCGCCCCGCCGAAAGTGGTCCCTTCGATTCGAATGTAGCACCACTTGCGATCCTGGAGCCAGGGCACGTAGTCGCTGGGGCCGATGTGGATGTTCTCCGGCGGCATCTCGTAGGGGATCATGCTGGTCACCGCGCTCGTCTTAGAGACCTTCTTGGATTCCAGCCGTTCCCGCTCCAGCATGTTCAGGAAATCCGTGTTGCCCCCGAAGTTCAATTGATACGTTCGCTCCACCCGCACGCCCCGTTCGATGAAGAGCTGCGTGAGCACCCGGTGCAGGATCGTGGCCCCCACCTGGGATTTCACGTCATCC
Source organism: Thermoflexus sp. (assembly GCF_025055495.1). Lineage (GTDB taxonomy): Bacteria > Chloroflexota > Anaerolineae > Thermoflexales > Thermoflexaceae > Thermoflexus. The sequence goes on from NZ_JANWXB010000378.1 coordinate 3,670, forward strand.
CCGATGACCGGAAGGCCGGCCTCCTCGAACCGCTGCTGCCAGTAGGCCTCCCGGGCGATGAAGACAGGGATCCCGTTCACGAAGGCGCATCCGGCGTCCAGCACCTGCTCCACATACCACTTGGTGGCTTCCTCGCTGCCCACCGGCAGGAAGTTCACCACCACATCCGTTCCAGTGTCTTTCAGGATCTTCACGATGCGATCCGTGGGGCCAGGGGCTTTCCGGATGATGCCCGAGAGGTAACGGCCGATCCCATCGTGGGTCATGCCTCGATAAACCTTCACCCCCAGCCTCGGCACGTCCGCGAATTTCAGGGTGTTGTTGGGAGGGGTGAAGATGGCCTCGGCCAGATCCTTGCCGACTTTGTTCACGTCGATGTCGAAGGCCGCGGTGAACTCGATGTCCCGCACGTGATAGGGGCCCAGCCGCACGTGCATCAAGCCGGGGACGAAGGCATCATCGGGGGCGTCCCGATAATACCACACCCCCTGCACCAGGGCGGAGGCGCAGTTCCCGACGCCGATGATGGCCACACGCACCTTGCGATCGGCCACGGTGGAACCTCCTGGGAGAAGGGATCATGGCTTCCAAATTTAACCCAGGTTGGGCGCGATGGGAAACCGATATCCGGCAAGCCGGACGAGGGACGCGCTGGAAGCGCCGAGGGCCCCTGCCGGGCGCTTCGCATCGTGCTTGAAGATGAACGAAGCTTT
>NZ_JANWXB010000386.1 GCF_025055495.1 Thermoflexus sp.
CACCAGCTTGTAAGCCTCCAGCCGGATCAGCGTCCGGTAGCTGACCGGCCGCTTGAGGCGCGGATGCTGCACCGTCTCCCGCAGCCGCTCCTCGAATTCCGACACGGCCTTCTTCCGCCCATCTTCCTTCAGATAGCAGAACCCGACTTCCTCCAGGAAGTCCTCTTCGCTCAGGGCGTTCCGGTTCATTAAGGCGAACACCATCCGGTCCACGATGAGCGGCTTGAAGACCTCCGCGAGGTCCAGGGCCAGGGAGAAGCGGCCCGCGGAGGGCTCGTGCAGGAAGCTGACGGCGGGATGGAGAGGGGTGTGGTAAAGCTCCGACAGGATCGCAGCGTAGAGGAGGCCGTTGCCGAAGGAGAGCAAGGCGTTCACCGGGTTCTCCGGCGGCCGCCGGCTCCGACGGAAGTCCTCCAGATTTAGGATCAACGGGAAGGCGCTGTAGTAGGCGTCCCGCGCCCGTCCTTCCAGACCCATCAGCGCGGCGACGTCGACGCAGCGCTCCAGCTCCTCCAGCGCCTTTTCCAGGGCGGCCAGGGGCGCTTCCACGGCGAGGCCCTGACGGCGGTAGTAAAGGAGGTTGCGGCGCATGTGGAAGAGGGCGCCCTCGACGAAGCGGCGGGCCAGGGCCAGCCGGCAGGGCGGATCCGCATAGTGCAGGGCCTGGGAGACCACCACGTGCCCCGAGGCGCGGGTCTCGCGGGGGTAAAACGAGCCCACATAGAAGCCGTAATAATTAAACACGTGCAGGCCGATCCCATGGCGGCTGAGGAAGCTCAGCAGGCGGGTGTTGAGGTCGAGCTCCCCCATGGCGAAGAGGGCCTCCACATCCTCCACCGGGATCGCCTGGCGTTCCGTCCGGCCGTCGGCTTCCCATTCCAGATAGATGGTGTTCTGGCGCCGCCGCAGGCGGCCGCTGCGGAACAGATAATACGTGCGCCCCATCTCGGGATTAAGCAAAAAGATGCGTGGAGTTACGCAGCTCGTCTCTTCGCAGACCGGCTTGGAGCGCCAACCTAGCGCTCCGGAACCTGTGCGCCGCCGCATCCGCTTCGTATCGCGCTCATCCCCAGCACAGGGGCGCATACGCGCAGCGGCGGCACGCTGGCATATATGAGGCGGCCGGTGGGGTGGAGAGGGCCACGATGCGCGCGGCTTCCTCCAGGGCGGCCTCCACCTCGGCGATGGCCGCGGGGTCCAGCTCCACTGCCTCCCGGCGTCGCTGGCGAGGGAAGCGCAATTCCCCTCGAAGGGATATCCCTCGACGCCCCAGGAAGTAGAGATAGTAGCGCAGCTGTAGTCGGGCGGCCTCGACGAAGGTCGGCGCGTGCTTCACCTCGAGGAGCGTTCGCTCGTCTTCCAGGATGTCGATGGCGATGAGGTTCTCGAGGATCAGGCTCCGCCGGGGCCGGTCGCGGTAGGCCCGCTCGTGGGTGAGGCGCCCCAGGGCCACGGCTTCGGCGTCGGCCTCCAGGCGCACCTGATGGGCGAACAGCCAGAGCTTACGGGGGCAGATGCGCAGATAGTTGAGCTGGAGCCCGCCCCGCTTCAGACGCTCGAATTCGTCATCGCTCAAGCGGGCCGCCTGCCGCAGCAGATCCCACAGCTCCTCCTCCCGCTCGTCGTCCATTCCGATCCCCTGAGCTCAATTCCGAATTCAATGTACCTCGACACTCGCTTTGCCCGCCTCCGGGTTTTTCCGGATCGTCCTCCGGTCTTGGCTGGAGGATAGATTCGGGGAAAGTTCAATACTCCTAACCAAGTGCATCCTCTTTCCCCTGAGGAAGCGGGAGGATATGTGGATCACGGGAATCTGGCGGATTGCGAGCAGCGGGCAATTCCCGGCGAGCCCACAACGGGTTCGGTTAGGTTCGAACCTAATCTATAATGACGCCCTGATCGATAGCCCCCAGATCCTCTTCATCAAATCCGACTTCCTCTGTATATGGCCGCCGACAGATCAGCCATGCCCTGTGGGAGGGAGAATACCCCATATAGAACCAGTTCAGGCCATTTCGCTGGCTGTGGGCCAGCCACCAGAGGGGGACCGGTGTGAGG
>NZ_JANWXB010000039.1 GCF_025055495.1 Thermoflexus sp.
CAGGCGGGCCAGGGGCTGGCCCTTGCGAACCGTCTCACCCTCCCGAACCAGGATCTCGGCCACCGTGCCGGCAGTGGCGAAGTTCAGGACCGCCTGGGCGCGCGGGCGGATTTTGCCCGCCGCGCTCAGAGTGATCCGAAGGGTTCCTCGTCGGATCGTCGCGGTATCAGTGAAGGCGGGCGGTTGCGCTCGGGCGCGTTCGAAGAGCGCCCAGGCGCCGATCACGATCGGAACCATCAAGGCGAGGAACAACAGCCACCGGCGGCTTCGCATCGGTCGTTCACCTCCCAGCGAGTTCTTCGGAATGGCCTTCCAGCCCCCAGAGGAACAGCGTGGTCAGTTCATGGGCGATCTGCCTGGGGGAAAGCATAGCCAGCTCGGGATCCATCTCGAGGCCGAAGATCGTTACCCCATGCAGGGCTCCCCAGATCGCCCACAGGACCAGGGCGGGGTGTAGCGAGCGCTGACGTTGCTGGAGCGCGGCGGCCAGCAGTTCCCGCATCTGTTCCAGGAAGGGCCGGGCGATCTGCTCGATGAACGTTCGACGAACCGCCTCGTCGGTTCGAATCTCCTGATAGAGGGCCTGCATCAAGGGAAGGTGCGCCCGCATGGCGGTCAGGCGCTCCGCGAGGAACGCCTCCAGCCACTCCCGGGATTCCATGGTCCCCAGCGCCTGGAGCTGCTGCTGGATCGGTCGGATGGTGAGCGCCTCGAACAGGGCGAGGAGGAGATGCCGTTTGGTCGGAAAGTAGCGGAAGATCGTCCCCTCGGCCACCCCGGCGGCCTGGGCGATGGCGCGGGTAGTGGCGCCCCGGAACCCATGTCGGGCGAAGACCTGGGCGGCTGCCTCCAGGATCTGAGCCCTCCGGACCTCCGGGTTCACTCGCAGCGCCATGGGTTCCCCCTGTGAAAGTGAGCACTCACTCAGCATACCGGGGATCCGTGGTTTCGTCCACTTTTCCCAATGGCTCATCGCTGCCGATTGTCAGACGGGCTCATGGGGGGATCGTGTTGGGGAATCGCCTGGGTGGGGGGTGCCTTTAAGGAAACAGCCCGTTCATCCATCATTCCGGCGATCATAGGGGGTTGCCCGAATAGGGCAACCACAGGGGTTGCCTATGTGGGGCAACCACGGGGGTGTCCCCACGAAAACGATCCGGCGCACCGCGCGGCATTTTGTAGGGGCAGGCCGCTGGCCTGCCCCAGGCCCCCGTGCGTGCCCCAATGGTGGGGCGACCGCAGGGGTCGCCCCTACAAAAACGATCCGGCGTGTTGTGCATTTTGTAGGGGCAGGCCCCTGTGCCTGCCCTAGGCCCCTGTGCCCGCCCCGATTGGGGGGCAACCACAGGGGGTTGCCCGAATAGGGCAACCACAGGGGGTTGCCCCTACAAAAAACGATCGCGCCCATCCTGGCCTCTTCTTAGGGTTCCGGTGTTAGGGGGAAGCGCCACGGGCCGGGCAGGCGAATGGGCTCCATCCCACCGACAGGATCCCATCCGATCAGCTCCAGGACCTGGAGCGATCCTTCAGGGAGGCGCGGGTCGGTGGATCCCACCGGGAAGAACGTTCGAAAGCATCCAGCTCCATCCCGGGTGATCCCTCCGGCGAAGACAGCGCGTGAGTCCAGCGCTAGCATGAGGATCATGCTCCACGATTGCCAGGGATCCAGGGAGACGATGCAAAGCCGTGTCTTGGTTCCCGAGGGGGCCGCAATCAGCCGCTCCAGGGTGATCGTGATCTCGTTCGCCGTCGCCGCGCGCGGGGTGCGAAGGGCGTATCCCGGATGCACTGGCACCGTGAACGAAAAAACGAAGGGTTCGATCTTCCCCGGATCCCCCGAGGGCCTTTCCTCGGATTGGGGATCGAGGGTTTCCAGCCGAAGCGTGAGCTGCAATGACAGGGCGCTGGAGAGCTCGGCGTGCCCCCATGCATCGAAGGCGACCACGAAGACATGCTCGCTAGGAGGAAGCCGGAGGCCGATAGCCTCCGAAGCACCCACCAGGCCTTCCTGGGCCTCGAGGGAGAAGACGCGCCCGGCTTCGTCCTGCAGGCGGACCTCCGGGATGACCAGAAGCGCTTGGAGCTCCGGCGCGCCCTGGATGCGATAGCCGATCAGGATCGAATTCCAGTCGGCGTAAGCCCACTCCAGCGTGATGACGTATCCATCCCGTTCCTGTCGCAGGCCCAGCGGCGTGACCAGGGACGCCCGGAAGGGCCGCTGAGACAGGGCGAACCGTTCCCACAGCCCGCCCGCGTAGGCGCCTACGCCGATGGCGAGGGCCAGCAGCAGCGCGGCCAGCCCCCACGCCAGCGGTTGTCGGAGCCATCGCCGGAGGCGGAGTGGACGAGGCGAGGGCTCCAGTTGAGTCCGGATCCGCGGCCACAGGCCGGCCGGCTTCGGGAATCCCTCTTCCGCCAGCTCTTTCAGCGCGCGACGGAGCGCCTCCTCATCCATTGGAAGCTCCTCCCTTGCTCTCAAGGCGGAAATGCAGCGGAACCGGTCTCAGGGATCCGGCACAGCGGGCGATGACGCTTCGATGGATTTCAGGGCCAGGCGGAGTCTTTGCCTCGCCTCGTAGAGATAGTGCTTGACGGCGCCCACGCTGCAGCCCATCGCCTCGGCGATTTCCCGTTCGCTGAGGTCCTCGTAATAGCGCAGCACCACGGCCGTCCGCTGGGCCGGGGAGAGGCCTCGCAGGGCCCGCCAGAGCGCCTCCCGGGATTCGTTTTGCTCGGCGATCTCCTCGGGAAGCGGGTCATGATCTTTCCATTGCGTTTCCACTGCCCACAGATCCTTCTCCGATCCAGGGGCGAGCGCCGGTCGCGACCGGCGCTGGCCGGCGATCCGCTGGGATTCCCGGATCACCAGTCGGAGGAACCAGGGCCAGAACGGGCGCTCCGGATCGAAGCGGTGGCGGTGCTGCCATGCGCGCAGGAAGGCGTTCTGCGCCGCGTCCTCCGCGTCCATGCGATCCTGGAGGATCGGGTAGGCCACCCGGAGCGCCCGCAGCTCATAACGATGCACCAGCGTCGCCAGCCCTTCCGGATCCCCCTCGCGCCACCGTCGGATCGCCTGCGGCTCGTCCAGCGGATGCTCCATCGTCGTCTCTCTTGGCCGGCGCTGGAAGTCGATGACCTCCCCGCGGCCAGGAGCCGCGGAGAGGGGCCTCGGAGAAGCGTTCCGGGAACATCGTGTTAGGAGCGCTCAGTCGCCGCGCCGGGCGGACGAAATCCGATCGTTAAAGGAATAGACCTGCAGGTCCGGGATGCTAACGGTGAAGGTCCGCCGGTCGCCTCCGAAGTTGATGTGCTCGAAGTAAGCACTTACCCCTGCGCCGGACGGGATAAAGATGGAGGATGCGATATCGTTGAAATGGACGGAGCGCAGGTCATTGTAGTCGTAGCAGAGGACGAAGTTCCGCCCTCCGTAGGATGCGTGCTCCCAGAGCACGGCGTAATACGCGCACCCGACCGGGACGACGGCGCCCGACTGCCGGAGCTGCTCCACCCGGGCGCGATCCACCCCCGGGAGATCCAGGCCGGTGGCGGCGGCCAGCTCCTCGTTGGTGTCGTAGCAGGTGAGGATCCCCGGTCCCAGGCCGTCGTGGCATTTGGGTTCCACGCCGCGGGCCAGCCGCTCTCCGATGGGAACCAGCCGTCCGTAATACCAGACGGGGCCGGCCGGATCGCCCCATGATGGGCGGACGACAGCTCCCAGGCCGATCAGCGTCAGCCCTCCCAGGGCCACCGCCATGACACCCAGGCCGGCGATCCAGCGCCAGCGATGCGTGCGTCGCATGATCCACCTCCTGAAAAAGTTTCTGCCATGGAATACCTGCGACTGGGTCAAAAGGTGGGGGACGCGGGGAGCCTGGGCGCGCTTCGCGGGCCGAGCGACACCATGCGCGGGGGGTGGGTAGGGGCACGCCGCAGCGTGCCCCTACCGGTTGAAAACCTTGACATCTCGATCCGCCATGTCTAATATCTCCCTCCAAATATGTCCCTTCGCCGAAGGAGGTAAGATGCGAGGGATCCTGGCGCTGGAGGATGGGACGGTCTTCATGGGCTGGGGCTTCGGGGCTCGTGCCACCGTGGTGGGGGAGGTGGTGTTCAACACGGCGATGACCGGCTATCAGGAGATCCTGACGGATCCTTCCTACCGGGGCCAGATGGTGGTAATGACCGCTTCTCACATCGGCAACGTGGGTGTCAACGAGGAGGATGTGGAGAGCGATCGCCCCCAGGTGACCGCTTTTATCGTCCGCGCCCTGAGCCCGGTGGTCTCCAACTGGCGAGCGAAGGAGAGCCTGGAGGCCTATCTGGCCCGTCACGGGGTTCCCGGCCTGAGCGAGGTCGACACCCGCGCGATCACCCGGCTCATCCGGATCAAGGGGGCCATGAAGGGCGCTCTTTCCACCGAGGAGGGGATCGACCCGGAGGCCCTGGTGGAGATGGCCCGCGCCTGGGAGGGCCTGGAGGGCCGGGATATGGTGCGCGAGGTGACCTGCGCCGCCCCCTATGAGTGGACCGAGGGCTCCGGCCGCTGGCAGCCCCACGGGTTCCAGCCGGACCCCGAGCCGCGGCGCCATGTGGTTGTCTACGACTTCGGGGTGAAGCGCTCCATCCTCCGCCGGCTGGTCGACCGAGGCTGTCGGGTCACGGTGGTGCCCGCTCACACACCGGCCGATGAGGTCCTGCGCCTGAGCCCAGACGGTGTCGTCCTCTCCAACGGCCCGGGGGATCCGGCCGGGCTCCCCGGGATTGTGAGCACGGTGCGCCAGCTGCTGGAGACCGGGATCCCGATCTTCGGCATCTGCCTGGGCCATCAGCTGATCGCCCAGGCGATCGGCGCCCGGACCTATAAGCTGCCCTTCGGACACCACGGGAGCAACCACCCGGTGCGGGAGGGCGCCACCGGTCGGGTGCAGATCACGGCCCAGAACCACAACTACGCCGTGGATCCGGACACCCTGGATCCGCGCGAGGCGGTGATCACCCACATCAACCTCAACGATGGCACGGTGGAGGGCCTGGCGCTGAGGGATCGACCGGTGTTTTCCGTGCAATATCACCCGGAGGCCCACCCCGGCCCCCACGACGCGGACCCCCTGTTCGATCAGTGGGTGAAGCGGTTAGGAAGCTGAAGGGGCCCTGCGTCAGGGCGGCAGAACGGATCCTCTATGCGTAGAACGCTCAGGGGCCCGAGGCACGGCCCGTTTGTCCGAAATCCCATCCCCCAATCCCCCATTCATAAACGGCTGGAGCGATCGATCGATGCCGCGGCGCACAGATATCCGTTCCATCCTGGTGATCGGTTCCGGGCCCATTGTGATCGGCCAAGCGGCTGAGTTCGATTATTCCGGAACGCAGGCGTTGAAAGCTCTGCGGCGGGAGGGGTATCGGGTGATCCTGGTCAACTCGAACCCGGCCACGATCATGACGGATCCCGAGTTCGCCGACGCCACCTATATCGAGCCGCTGACGCCGGAGATCGTGGAGCAGATCATCGCCCGGGAGCGCCCGGAGGCCTTGCTTCCCACTTTAGGTGGTCAGACCGCGTTGAATCTGGCGATGGCCCTTTATGAAGGCGGGGTGCTGGAGCGATACGGGGTGGAGCTCATCGGCGCCTCCCCGAAGGCGATCCGGATCGCCGAGGATCGCTTGGCCTTCAAGGAGGCCATGGAACGCGCCGGCCTGGAGGTCCCCCACAGCATCCTGGCCCGCTCGGTCGAGGAGGCCGTCGCCTTCGCGGACCGCGTGGGTTACCCGGTGCTGATCCGCCCCTCGTTCACCTTGGGCGGCACCGGGGCCGGCATCGCCCGTTCCCGGGAGGAATTGATCGATCGGGTGGACCTCGCGTTGCGCCTCAGCCCGGTCGGCTCCGCCCTGATCGAGGAATCCCTGCTGGGCTGGAAGGAGTTCGAGCTGGAGGTGATGCGGGACCGCCATGACAACTTCGTGGTGGTCTGCGCCATCGAGAACCTGGACCCCATGGGGGTTCATACGGGGGATTCGATCACCCTGGCCCCAGCTCAGACCCTCACGGACAAAGAGTATCAGCGCATGCGGGATTGGGGACGGGCCGTGATGAGCGCGGTGGGGGTGGAGACGGGGGGCTCGAACGTCCAGTTCGCGGTGAACCCCCGGGACGGCCGGATGCGGGTGATCGAGATGAACCCGCGGGTCTCGCGCTCCTCCGCCCTGGCCTCCAAGGCCACCGGCTTCCCGATCGCTAAGATCGCCGCGCTGCTGGCGGTGGGCTACACCCTGGACGAGATCCGCAACGAGATCACCCGGCGCACCGTGGCCGCCTTCGAGCCCGCCCTGGACTACGTGGTGGTGAAGATCCCCCGCTGGGCCTTCGAGAAATTCCCTGGGGCCGACCCCACCCTGGGCCCCCAGATGAAGTCGGTGGGGGAGGTGATGGCGATCGGGCGGACCTTCAAGGAGGCCCTCCAGAAGGCCATGCGGGGGCTGGAGATCGGGGCGAAGGGGTTTGAGGGCTTCCCGCCGGACCGGCGGCCGGCGGATCTGCGCCAGGCCCTCGCTTGTCCCACCCCTGACCGCCTGCGGGCGGTCCACGACGCCCTGATGGAAGGGATGTCCGTCGAGGAAGTCTCCGCCCTCACCGGCTATGACCCGTGGTTTGTGACCCAGATGGCTGAGCTGGTGGAACGGGAGCGGGCGTTGCGACGCTATACGCTCTCCACAGTGCCGGCCGCCCTGCTCCGCCATGCCAAGCGCGAGGGCTTCTCGGACGCCCAGCTGGCGGCCTTCTGGGGATGCTCCGAGACCGAGGTCCGCCGCCGCCGTGAGGCAGCCGGCATCCGGCCGCGCTACGCCCAGGTGGATACGTGCGCGGCGGAGTTCGAGGCCTACACGCCGTATCTCTACAGCACCTACGAGGAAAGCGACGAAGCGCCCCCGACGGATCGTCCGAAGGTCGTGATCCTGGGCAGCGGCCCCAACCGCATCGGGCAGGGGATCGAGTTCGATTACAGCTGCTGCCAGGCGGCCTTCGCCTTACGGGAGATGGGCCTCGAATCGATCATGGTGAACTCCAACCCGGAGACGGTGAGCACGGATTACGACACCTCGGACCGCCTGTATTTCGAGCCCCTTACCTTTGAGGATGTCCTGAACATCCTGGAGCGGGAGCGGCCCCTGGGGGTGATCGTGCAGTTCGGCGGGCAGACGGCCCTCAACCTCACCATGCCGTTGCATCGGGCCGGGGCGCGGATCCTGGGCACCTCCCCGGACGCCATCGATCTGGCGGAGGACCGGGGTCGCTTCAGCGCCCTGCTCCGGGATCTGGACATCCCACAGCCGGAGCATGGAACGGCGACCTCCATCGAGGAAGCTCTGGATGTGGCCCAACGCATCGGCTATCCCGTCCTGGTCCGGCCCAGCTACGTGCTCGGGGGGCGGGCGATGGCCATCTGCTACGACGAGGAAACCCTGAGGGCTTACATGCGGGAAGCCGTGTGGGTCTCGCCGGAACGTCCGGTGCTCATCGATCGCTTCTTGGAGGACGCCTATGAGGCCGAGGTGGATGCGGTGGCCGATGGGAAACGGGTGGTGATCGGGGGCATCCTCCAGCACATCGAGGAAGCCGGCGTGCACTCGGGGGATTCCGCCTGTGTGCTGCCTCCCTACAAGATCTCCCGCTATCACCTCCAGATCATCGAGGAATACACCGAGCGCATCGCCCTGGCCCTGGAAGTCCGCGGGCTGATCAACATCCAGTTCGCCATCAAAGACGACATCGTCTACGTTCTGGAGGCCAACCCCCGGGCCTCCCGCACCGTGCCCTTCATCAGCAAAGCCACCGGCGTTCCGCTGGCCCGGATCGCCACGCGGGTGATGCTGGGCCAGACCTTGGAGGAGATCGGCTTCACCCGTTCCCCGGAGGTCCGGGCCTTCTTTGTGAAGGAGGCGGTCCTGCCCTTCCGGAAGCTGCCGGGCGCCGACGCTGTCCTGGGCCCGGAGATGAAGTCCACGGGGGAGGTGATGGGCTGGGCGGAGCGCTTCGGGCACGCTTTCGCGAAGGCGGAGATGGCGGCGGGCGACGCGTTGCCTCTGAGCGGGACAGTGTTGCTCTCGGTGAACGATTTCGATAAAGGGAACGTGTTGAAGATCGCCCGGGACTTCCATCGGATGGGCTTTCGGCTGATGGCGACCCGGGGCACGGCGGAGGCCCTTCGGCGGGTGGGGCTTCCGGTGGAGGGGGTGAACAAGGTGAGCGAGGGCTCCCCGCATGTGGTGGACGCCATCCGGGAGGGACGGGTGCAGCTGATCCTGAACACGCCGTTGGGCCCCCGGGCCTACACCGATGGGATGCGGATCCGGCAGGCGGCGGTGCGCTACGGGGTGCCGCTGCTGACCACCCTCTCGGCGGCGGCTGCCGCGGTCCAGGCCATCCGGGCCATACGGGATCGGGGCTTTACGGTGAAGAGCCTCCAGGAGTATTATGAAGAGGCGTTGCGCCGTTAGGAGACTTCTGTTGATCGATCGGCCCTCGATCTTTCTGATCGATGTCTTTCTACCCAAAGATCGCCCGTTCGACCACCATCCGATGCAGCGGCGGATCCGGATCCGCCGGATGGCTCATCCGGAGCACGAGGCCTTTTTCAGCACGGCCGAGGATCTGGTCCTCTCCGAACTGGAAGGGTTTCGACAGGGCGGCGAAGTTTTCGAATCGCAACGGCGGGATGTTCTGGGGATCCTTCGGGTGCAAGGGGACGTTCTGGATTGGGAGGATCTCCGACGTTGGGCGGCGGAGCTGGGGGTAGCGGATCTGCTGGAGCGGGCCTGGAAGGCGATGGCTTCTGAATCCGTATCCACGCCGGTTGGGGCATGAGCGATCGGAAAACGGATCCGACGTGGAGGCTGGGCGGTATGGATATCGGGACGATGGTGGTCCTGATCCTGGCGGCCGCCATGGTCGTGATCGCCTATTTCCGGGGCGGGGAGGTGGCCGCGGCGGGCTGGCGGGGGACGTTCCGGGCGTTGCAGGATTTCCTTCCCCTCTTTATCGGGATCTTTGTGCTCATCGGATTCTCGGAAGTGTTGATCCCCCGGGAGATAATCGCGCGGTGGCTGGGTCCGGGCGCCGGCCTGCGCGGGATCATGATCGCCAGCGGGGTGGGGATGCTGATCCCCGGCGGGCCCTTTGTCTCTTTCCCGCTGATCGCGATGCTCCATCGAGCGGGGGCCGGCGTGGGGGCGGTGGTGGCCTTCCTCACCGCATGGTCCCTGTGGTCTTTGACCCGTCTGCCGCTGGAGTTCGCCATCCTGGGCCCCCGCCTGATGGCCGCCCGCCTGATCTCCACGCTGTTCATGCCGCCTTTAGCGGGTTGGATCGCTTACCGGCTGTTTGATCGATAGGGCCCCTTCTCCTCAGAGGGAGCGGCTTTCGGGTGGGCGAGGCCGCCGGAAATCTCCATCCAGCGCGATCGGCGGCGAGCCCGCACGGCCTCGGATCGAACACAGAGGGGAATCCCGATGGAACCGGCGAGCGGAGAGGCCCTGCGTGCTTCGGGGAAGCGAGAAGCAGGGGCCGCGAGATGGAGATTCTTCGGCCCGGCGGACGCCCCGCTCGGGCTTCTCGGCATCCTCGCGTTTGGGGTTTTCATCGCCGCCGATGACCTCACCGTGGTCAGCACGATGCTGCCCCGCATGCTCGTCGACTTCGAGGTCCCCATCCCATCGGGCCTGAAAGATGCCTCCTGGATCGTCTCCGCCTACCTGATCGCCTACGTGGTGGCCATGCCGCTGTTCGGGCGCCTTTCGGACCGCTACGGGCGCCTGCGGGTCTACGCGCTCTGCATGGCCCTCTTTCTGGCCGGGTCCGTTCTGGTGTTGCTGGCCCCGGATCTTTCCACTTTGATCGCGGCGCGGGCCCTCCAGGCCTTCGGCGGCGGGGGCGTGGTGCCGATCGCCATGGCGACCGTCGGCGATCGCTTTCCCGAGGGCCGCCGGGGCAGTGCCATCGGGGTCCTGGCCGCGGTGGACACCCTGGGCTGGATCTGGGGGCCGATTTACGGTTCGCTGCTCATCCGCTACGGGCCGGAGGCGGGCCGCTGGATGGCGGAGGCCCTGGGGATGCCCGCGGGCCTCGCCGCCTGGAGCTGGCAGTGGCAGTTCGCCCTGAATCTCCCCCTCGCGCTGCTGGCCCTGGTGCTGGCGGTGAGGAGGCGCCCGGCCTTCGTCGCCTCCTCTCCGGGGGCGCCGCGGATCGATTGGGCGGGCGCGGTGTTGCTCAGCGGGACGCTGATCGCGCTCCATGTGGGGATCATCGAGAGCGGCGGGGCGATGGAGCTGGGCTCCACCGGCATCGGCGCTTTGGAGGGATCCCAGCCGCTGGCGGGATGGCCGTGGCTGCTGCTGGGCGGGGCCGGCGTCGCCGGGTTGGCCTTCGTGGAGGCCCGACGATCCGACCCGCTGATCCCGGCAGGGTTGTTCCGACGGTGGAATTTCACCCTGGCCGGTCTGGTGAACCTGCTGCTGGGGCTGGGCCTGATCACGCCGATGGCCCAGGTTCCCCTGTTGATGAACACGTTGCGCTCCTACGGAGATACCCCGGAAGCGTGGATGGGGAACGCGGCGATCCTCAGCGGCCGGGTGCTGGCGGGGCTGACCGGGGCGATGGCCCTCGGGTCTTTGATCGGCGGGTGGGGGAGCGGCCGGATCGGCGATCGGGGCCCGGCGGCGCTGGGGATCGCCCTGGCGGCCCTGGGCCTGCTGAGCGCCTCCGGCTGGGGGATGGAGGAGCCGCTGACGCGGATGGCGCTGCAGATGGCGATGGTGGGGCTGGGGCTGGGGGCCGCCACGGCAGCCATCGGGGCGGCGGCGCTGGATGCGGCGCCGCCGGATGGGCGGGGGATCGCCTCCGGGCTGCTGCTGATCCTCCGGTTGATGGGGATGAGCGCCGGCCTGGCGGGGATTACCACGTGGGGGACCTCCCGCTTTCAGGCGCTGGCGGCGGCCTATCCCCTCGAGGCGTTGCCTTCCGCGTTGCCCCACATCACGCTGACGATCATCCAGGAGACCTTCCGGCTGGCGGCGATGGGCGTGGCCCTCGCGTTCCCGATGGCCATGGCCTTGAGGCGTATGCGGAGCGATCCCAATAGACCTCTTTTCTGAGATCTAAATCCAGACCTGGAGGTGGAAAATGAGCCGAAGATGGATCCTCCTGTTGCTGATCCCGTTGGCCCTCTTTTCCTGTTGCGCCGCCGGGGTGGCCGTCGGCGCCCTGGCCTTCCCCCAATTGCGGGATCGGGTGACGGCCATGCTGGGCCTGCGCCAGCAGACCCTGGCCACCGAACTCATCCCGGCGGATGCCGTCTTTTACATGTCGCTGTCCTATAATCTCCAGGCCCAGCCGGGCTACGAGACCATCCGGAAGGCCTACCTGGACAACGCAGAGGTGAAGCGGGCGCTGGAGGACTTCCGAGCCCGTCTGAAGGAGGAGGCGAAGATCGATTGGGAGGCCGACGTGGCCTCATGGCTGGGCACGGAGGCTGGCATTGCGATTCTGGCGCTCTCCCCCGAGGCGCTGGAGCAGGGGCGGTTCCCCCTTGTGATCCTGATCGCTTCCCGGAATCTCCAAGCCTCCGAGCGCTTCCTGCAGCGGCTGCGGGAGCTCGCCGCGGAGCAGGGTCCTGCCTTCGAGGAGCGAACGTATCGGCGAACCCGTTACTGGTTCCGGCCCGGGCAGCAGGAGAACGAGCCCCCGGTTCTGATGGCCACCGTCCGCGATTTCGTGGTGTTCGCCGCCGATGAGCAGGCCCTGCGGGCGGTGGTGGATCGGGCGGAGGGGCAGGGCCAGGCGCTGGCCCGCGCTGATCGCTTCCAGCGGGTGATGAAGGAACTGCCGAGCCAGGCCGTGCTCCTCGGTTATGGGGATTACAACGGCCTTCTAAGGGTCCTTCGGGAAGCCCTCGCCCGACAACCAGAGGCGCCTCCGCTGGAGGAGCTGCTGGGCACCGGCCCCTCGGCGGAGCTCGCGAAGGCCATCGAGGCCGTCGGCTTCTCCGGCGAGCTGCTGCCGGAGGGCCTGCGCATCCAGGCCATCTCCCTGATCCAGCGCGACAAGCTGTCAGCGGAGGCCCAGTCAGCCCTGGACGTCCCGCCTATCTCGGAGGGCATGCTCGCCGGGGTCCCGGAGAGGGTGCTGGCCATCCTTCAGATTCCGCGGATCGGGGATCAGTTGAAGCAATCCCTCAATGCGCTCCGGAGCGTGCCGGATGCCGAGCAACAGCTGAGGGATATAGAGTCCGCCCTGGGGATCGATCTGGAGCGGGATCTGATCTCCTGGATGACGGGGGATCTCGTGCTCATCGTCCAGCCGATCCAGGCTGCGACGCCCCTCGGCGTGCCCGTCGGCGTCTCGGCGCTGATCGAGGCGGATCGCCCTCAGGAGGCCCAAACCGGGCTGGAGCGGCTGGAGGCTTTGCTGCAGACGGTCGGCCTCACCGTTGAGGATAGGGAACTCGAGGGGCGCTCGATCCGGGTGATCGTTGACCCGAGTGGAACGCCTGTGGTCGGCTATGCCTTCGGGCCGAGGGCGGTGGGGATCGGGTTGCCCCCCGAGGCCCTGGCCAGCAGCCATCCCGAACGCGGACCGGAGCGGACGATCCGGGACAACCGGCGGTTCCAGGAGGTCCTCCGCCGCCTGCCGGATCGCCGGAGCCAGCTCCTGTTCGTGGACGCTCAGGAGCTATGGAATCTGATCGAGGACCAGATCCCGTCTGCCGAACGGGAGGCGTTTCGGAGGGATGTTCGTCCCTTCCTGATTCCGATCCGCGGGGTCGGGATCGCCGGCGAGGCGCTTTCGGGCTCAGCGGTTCAGCGAGGCGTGTTCTTCGTTCAAATCACCCCACCGTAAGCGGAAGCGGCGGCTCTGCCATTCAGGCGAGATATTGAAGGCCGGGCGGGCGCGAGAGGATCCCGTCTGCCCGGCCTTTCTTCCGGAAAGCGGGCGATCCGCGCGGGGAAGCTGAGGGCGCGGGCGGGGGGTGGAGACCGCCGGAGGGCCCGACCGCGCCTCCCGGGGCGATGCGAGAAGGGAAGACCATGTAGAGGGGCCACCATTGGAGTCCCGGGCGGAGATCCCGAACCGGTTCCTCTCGAAGAGGCGGGCGGCTGAGCGGGAGCGCTCCTAAGATCCGGGAGGGGAGGCACGGGGGGATGAGGCGCTGGGGATGGCTGGGCCTGCTGTGGGTGTTGGGGCTGTGGCTTCCTGGCTGCCGTCGGGCGGAGCCGACGCCCGCGCTCACCGCTGCGGAGATCATCGCCCGAGCTGCGGCGGCGATGGCCGGGACGCGGAGCGTTCACTTCGTCCTCGAGCGGACCGGGGCGCCGGACTACCTGGACGCGGCCCGGCTGATGATGCTCCGCCGGGTGGAGGGCGACCTGGTCTATCCGGATCGCCTGCGGGGGATCGTCCGGGTGTTCAGCCTGGGGGTGGTCACGGAGATCCGGATCGTGCGCGTCGGCGATCGCACCTGGATCGCCCTGGCGGGGGTGGAGCGCTGGGAGGAGCTGACGCCGGAACGGGGGGTGGTGATCGATCCCCGCCTGTTTTTCGATCCGGAGCGCGGGGTGCCGGCCCTGATGGCCCGCGTCCCGCTCCAGCTGGTCGGCCGCGAAGCGGTGGACGGAGCCCCGGTCTACCATCTGCAGGGGGAGCTGGCGAGCGGGCCGCTGGAAGAATGGTCCGTAGGGCTGATCTCCGGCCGCCTGCGGGCTGATCTCTGGGTGGACGTGAGGACGTTCCGGATCCACCGGGTTCGCCTGATGGAGCTGGAGAGCGACCCGCAGGATCCTACGGTTTGGACGCTGACCCTGCGCGATTTCGATCAGCCCATCGAGATCCGGCCGCCCTCTGGGAGCTGACTTTCCAGTCTACCCGCGTCGCCGTATGCGTGTATACTGAAAGCGGATGGACGCAGCCTTCAGGAAGTTCCTTGCCTCCCGATCAACCATCCTGAGCATGGTGGTCTATCAAGGCCTGCTTCTTAGCAGCCGTAGAACTGATGCGATGGTAGGTCGGGAGGGCAACGAGGTGGTCTATTTCCCTTTTAAGAGGAGCGCGAGAAATGAGCAGCCATGATTCGATCGTTGCCCATCAGCTAGAGGTGGAGAACTTCCGGGGAATCGCGCGCGCTCAGCTCACGTTGACCCCCCTTACCGTCTTGGTGGGCCTGAACGGCAGCGGGAAGACGGCGGTCTTGGAGGCCCTTTATCTGGTTGGAGGGCATCGAAGCGGCCGGGTGGAGCTCAGCGATCGCGACCCAGTGGGACGGTCGCCTATCCTCCATGTCCTCCGCCGCCATGCGTATTTGGAGAAGGAGCCGCGCGCTCCGGATGCCGAGCTGCTTCTGGGCTCGGAGGATCGGCCGGAGGTGAAGCCGGACAGGGAGCCGGTGGAGGGCGGGAGCCCTGAAGCGGATCGCTCCTCGAAGCCGACTCCCAAAATTCACTTCGCGGAGCTGCGCATCCGCAGCCCACGATGGCTGATCCGGCTGGGAACGGACCAGGCCCGCCTTCGGATTTCCTCGCCCCCCACCTTCCAGTTGCAGGATGAGTGGGATCGCGGCCGGCAGGCGGTTCTGCTGGATCCCTCGGTCGGCGTCGAGCTGGAGGAGGCCCTTTGGTTCCCTCGGGATCCCGTAGATCCCCTGATCCAGCGAGAGCCCCCGATGCTGATGGAGGGGCGCGACGAATGGGTCGCGCAGCGGCTGCGGGAGATCTATCCGGGCTTGTCGGTCAGCCGGTTTTCCGGCGGCGCAGGGGGTGGGGAGCGGCCGCGCACGGTCTGGGCGGTGATCAATGGGCAGCCGGTTGCCATCGAGCAGCTTGGGGATGGGATTCAGACCGCCTTCCGGGCGCTGTGCCTGATGGCATTGGTGGAATCGGGGCTGTTCCTCTGGGATGAGCCGGAAGACCACCAGCATCCGGACGCCATCAACCGTCTTATGACGACGCTGGTGGAGGTGCTCCGCAAACGCCCGGCCTTGCAGGCTGTGATCGCGACCCAGAGCC
>NZ_JANWXB010000078.1 GCF_025055495.1 Thermoflexus sp.
GCCCCCACATAAAAGCTCCATGGCCGGTAACGGAAGATCACCTCGCTCTCTCCGGCTGACAGCGGGACCGCCATCAAAACGACGTTGGCTCGCACGAGCGGGGCCGGCTGGCCGTTGACCAGCACTTCCCACCCTGGATACCAGGGATCCCGGGTGATAAGCAGCCCGGCCCGGGCCAGCCGAACCCGGTAGCGGCTTTCCATGGCCGTCCGGGCAAGGAGCTGCACCTCATCCGCTGCGGCGGGACCTTCGCCGCTGGACCAGGCGATCGGATCCAGGGTGATGGCCTGGCGGGCCGGCTGGAAGGCCGGATCCCGCAGGGCGGTCAGCGCTTCTTCCACGCTGCGAACGGGGTGCACCTCCCGCACCACCCATGCCCAGGGGAGCGGTGGATCCAGGCGGAAGATCCGCGTTTCCTCATGGCCCTGGGGGATTCGCTCCAGCAACACGGCTGTCCGGCCTAGCGCGGACATATCCGGCAGATCCCGCCCCCAGGTCACCACATACCGCACCCCCAGCAGCCACCACTGCAACGCCTCCGGGGTCTCCTTCAAAAACCGGAAATAAGGCTCCGGACGGATTGAGGTCGATCCGTCGATATCCTCCAGGCCGAACCAGCATCCGATGTGATCCGGCATGCGCCACTCGTCGTAGAACCGGAATGGTCGTATCGCCTCCGCCTCCATATGCCGGATCGCCGGATGCTCTGGATAGATCGGCCCAGGAGCGGCGGCGTCCAGCCAGCGGTTGAAGGCGGCCAAGTTCAGCGCGCTGATCAGGAAAGCGCTCCCGCCCAGGCCGGTGCGGCTCCGCCAGCCGCTGACCCGAGCGGTCCACCATCCCCAGGCGCCCAGGGCAGCCAAGCCGCTGAGGGCGACCTCGGAAGACAGCCGGCGGTGGTCGCTGGGATCGATCCCCTGACGGGCCAGGAAGATGACGACCGGCAGAGCGAGCCCAACGCCGAGGAGGAAAAAACCGGAGGCGCGCTGAATCCGGAAGGCGATCGGCCGGCGTGGGCAGGGAATGCCCTGGAGGACCGCGGCCAGACCGTGGGCGGCTAGCGTCGCCAGCGCGAAGGAGACCCAGAGGGCGTGCCGTTCCTGGCTCCGGGTGGTGGGGTAAAGGGGGATCAGCTGGAAGGCGATCTCATAGAGCGGGAAATTTGCTCCGAAGGAGAGCAGCAACCCCAGCCCACCGATGACTGCCCAAACTTGGGCCCTGGGCCAGCGCAGGATCAGCCCGGCGATCGCTAGGGTGAGCGGAAGTAGGCCCACATAGAGGGGATGCCAGTGGCTGACTAAGCCGGGCTGGAGGAACTGGACGATGTCGTGCACGGGGAATCCGCTGCCTGACTCGGCCAATGATAGGCGAGCGCGATCAGAGTGAAGGGCGAACTCTATCGCAGGCAGGAGTTGGACAGCAGTCACCCCAAGGGCAATCAGGGCGAGGAGGCCGAACTGTTTCAGTCTCTTCACTCCGGGCAGGCGGTTTTGCCCCCCTCGCACGAAGAAGAAAATCGCTCCCATCCCCCAGACGAGGGCGGCGATCTGAGGCTGACCGCTCAGAATCGGGAGGATTCCACCCAGAACAGCTAACAACAGGGCATGAGGACGTAGACCTTGAATCAGCTCATCCAGTCCCAACAGGAATAGAGGAAGCCATGCCGATCCCTCGACAATCGCCACCTGTAGGATGGGGTATCCAGTCAGATATCCTCCAAAACCGAAGACTGTAGCGCCTAACAGGGCTCCCCAGGGGCTTCCTGTTTCTTTCCTAAGGAAGAAATATGCCAATGCTGCCGCAATCCAGAGATGAAAAAGCGATTCGAAATGGAAGAACTCTAAAGAAACGTTGGAGCGACCCGTCCACAACGCGGATAGGATCGGGAGCCAAGCCCCAGGATAGAAGAAGGCCGACTGGGTATAGGCCTGGAAAGGAAACCCACCAAACAGGCATCGGGTCCACAGAGGCAGAATCCCTGCCTGAAGGCCCTGGCGAAGGATTTCTCGAAAGGTTAGATAGTGATAGGTGAAATCTCCGGGGCTCAACATCAACCGATCGGCGGGAATGGGCGTGAAATACCGCCATGTGAACAGCCACCAGACCGCTGTCAGAGCGAACAGGGCGGTGCCGATTTCGCCCCAGCGAGTCCGGAAAATCCCTCGGATCATGATGCCCACTCCTCGCCTTGCTTGATGGTGAACGGCGGAAGATCCCCTCACCCCTTCCCCTGCCCCCACATGGGAGAGGAGAAGGGACTTCGGGGTAACGGCTTCGCCGTCCCGAAATCCCCCTCCCTTCCTCTTCGTGAGGGGGAGAATGGGGAGAGGAGAAAGGAGCTGATCTGTCCTCCACGCCATTCTGTAGAGCTACCCGGTGGCCTCGCCCGCCGACAAGGGGAAGAGCCATCAGGGGCGGCCCTTATGCGTCCACTATTCGGCACTGCCGATTGCTCTTCCCGTTCCCCTTTCTGGACTCACGGGGTCCAGAAGCCCGGCGCCACCTGAATCGACTGCGGCAGCCATATCCCTTCCCCCCACTTTGCGTGGGAATCTGTCCCCCAGCGGGCAACGCCGATAGAGGCCGATCCGGATCCGATACTCGCCCGATGGGATTTCCGATGGAACGTGAACCTCGCAGGGATCAGGGTAAATCCATCTGGGAATCCGCTCAGGCAGCGGGAGGAAGAGCAAAGTGCTCACGATCGCCCTGAAAGGTGATCTGGTCTTCTCTCTAATAAAGGGCGTGCAGACTGGCAGCCGCCGCCTCGGGGCGATAAGTTTTCCAGAACCCCAGCTCGCTCAGGAGGGCCATCAGAACGGGAGGTGCATAGAACAGCAACCCCTTTCCCGGTGAACAGCGACCCCCAAAGCCCAATGCCAATCAGCTGGGCAAACTGCCCGATTTCTGGAAAATACCCGCCCCGTAGGGGTTCCCGAATCGCAGGAAATTATAGCCAGCATCAGCCGGGACCGGGAGGGTTGCCCCGAGCTCCTTATGTCTTCACCCTCCGCCATCTTCAGGAGCCTCCTAGTGCCTCGTCCACTTTTAATTTGGGGG
>NZ_JANWXB010000084.1 GCF_025055495.1 Thermoflexus sp.
TCCGAGCTCTCCCGCTGGTCTTGGGGTTGAGGTGCCGCTGAAGGCAACGCCTGGCCCCTAACCATTCGCCATTTCAGCAAATCCCTTGGCTGCTCAGGAGGAAGACCATGAGAGGAACCCTCGGGATTGCTCTCGTTCTCATCCTGCTGACGGGATGCTGGACCGCCCCTGCCCTATCGATCTCGTCCACCGATCGATCCGGAGCCCGTCCGGTCTCTCCTTCCCCTACCAGAGACACGCGCCCGACCACCCGTGCTCTATCCCCCGCTCCCACATCCTCCTCAATTCCCTCCACGAAGGCCACGCTCCCGATCGTCGCCCCCCTCTCTCCCACGGCGAGGCCGACTCGCATGGCTACATCAACCCGGCCGTCGCGACCTTCCCCCACCGCCCGCCCAACCCGCACCCCAAGGCCTTCCCCGACCCCACGGCCTGCCTTAACGACCGCGCCCGCCCGGACGCCGGCCCCAAACCCCTCATCCGGCCCGCAGCGTCCTTCTGCCCCCCGACGGGTCCTGGCCAATTACTTCCCCTGGTATGACCCGGGCACGTGGTTCACCGGCTGCACCTCAGATTCGGACCAGCCCCGGGACGGCGTTTACAACTCCGATGATCCCGGTGTGATCGCCCGCCATATCGCCCAGGCCCGCGCCGCCGGGATCGACGGCTTTGCTGTCCACTGGTTCGCCCCGGGCAACCGCACCGACGCCAACTTCGAGAAGGTGCTGAACATGTCGCCGGAGGGCTTCGATTCCACGGTTACCTTTCTTTATCATATTCTGCCCGAAGCCCATCAGCAGGGAGTGGTGGATTCGCTGCGATATCTGATCTCCCGCTACGCCGCCCATCCTCGTTTCCTCCGCGTCGCCGGACGGCCGGTGATCCTGTTCAGCGATCTGTATCGGGTTCCCGATGCCGCCGGGAACCGGCCCGCTTCGGATCGGGAGGTGGCCATCGCCGTGGCCCGCTGGGCGGAGATCCGCCAGGCGGTGGATCCCCAGCGCACGACCTGGTGGATCGCCGAAGGACTGAAGCCCGATTATCTGGCCGTCTTCGATGGCCTTTACGTCTACAAGATCGACCACGCATGCTGCCCGACGGCTTATCGCGGGGCCTCCCGCTGGGCCGGTTGGGTGCGGGATTGGGAGCGACGGACCGGCCAGCCCAAACTCTGGATCGGCACGGTCATGCCCGGATGGGATGATCTGAACTCGGCCCAGCCCCACTGCACGGACCTGCGGGTGAGCAGCACGCCCTTCGCCCGGGATCGCGAGAACGGCGCCTACTACGCCCGGACCTGGGAGGCGGTGTTGCCCACCCAGCCCGACCTCATCCTGATTCACTCTTTCAACGAATGGGTGGAAGGCTCCTACATTGAGCCCAGCGTCCGCTTCGGGGATCTCTACCTGCAACTGACCGCGCAATGGGCGGCGCGCTACAAGGGGCGATAAGCGGGGAACCTGAAACGCGATGGCGTTGCGCCTCTACTCGAAGTTCGATAAGGCTGCTTCCAGCGGTCTTCTCAGCCCTCAAAAAGCCCTCGGAAGCCGGCCAGAGGGCCGCTTGAGTTGTGATACAATCCGTCGCAGTGAGATCATTGCCAGAGTCGATGAGCCGCTGGCACCATGGATCCTTTCGATCAGGAGAGGCACTCATGCGCGCACCGTGGGCGGTCGCTGGGGTGTTGTTCGCCTTCATGCTTCTCCATCAAACCGACAAACTCCTCCTGGGCCCCCTGGCCACCGATATTATGAACACCTTCCAAATTGGGGAAGATCTTATGGGGCTGGCCTCCACAGCCGCCCTGCTGGTAGGCCTTTTCCTCTACCCGCTGTGGGGCTATCTCGCAGATCGCTTCGCCCGTCCTCTGCTGATCGGCCTGGCCTCCTTCATCTGGGGTGCCACGACCTGGCTCAGCGCCATCGCCCCGACTTATCCTCTCTTCCTGATCACCCGCGCCTCCACCGGGATCGACGATAATGCATACCCTGGCCTTTATAGCCTGATCTCCGATTACTTCGGCCCTCAGCTCCGCAGCCGCATCTATGGCTTCCTCCAGATGACCGGACCGGTCGGGTATCTGATGGGCGTCGCTCTCGCCCTCAGCCTCAAGGATCTCATCGGCTGGCGGACGATCTACCTGATCACCGGTGCCCTGGGCGTCCTGATGGCTTTCATAATCTGGAGGATCGTCCGCGAGGTCCCTCGGGGACAGAGCGAGCCGGAGCTCACCGGCCTCCCCGAGATCCCGGCCTACCGCTTCAATCTGGCTGAGGTCCGCGCTCTGCTGCGCAAGCCCACGTTCGTCTTCCTGGTCACGCAGGGGTTCTTCGGCGTCTTCCCCTGGAACGTGATCTCCTTCTGGTTCTTCCGCTACCTGGAAGTAGAACGGGGCTATACCAACACCCAGATCTTCCTCATCATGGCCTCCGCCGTGATCGTGATGTCCATGGGATATCTGGCCGGCGGGGCGATGGGCGACTGGTTGTTCCGACGAACCCTGCGAGGACGCCTGATCGTCTCCATGGCCGGAGTGCTGGCCGGAGCGATCCTGCTGGCGATCACCATGTCCATCCCCCCTCAGGCCTTCGGCGCCTTCTGGATCATGGTGATCCTCACCGCCTTCACCATCCCCCTTGCTGCCCCGAACGTCCTGGCCACGGTCTTCGACATCAGCCCGCCGGAGATCCGCAGCTCCGCCCAGGCCCTGGAATCGTTTATCGAGGGCAGCGGCGCCTCCCTAGCGCCGTTCCTCACCGGCCTGCTGGCCGTGCGGACCTCCCTGCACACGGCGATCCTGACGATCTGCGTGGGCACCTGGCTGGTGTGCGGGGTGCTGTTCGCCCTGGCGATCGCCTCGGCTCCGCGGGATATCCTGGCCCTGCGGGCGGAGCTCCGCGCCCGCGCCGCCCAGATGGCTTCGGGGTCTTAAAAGCTAAGGTGGCGTCAGGCCAACAATCCATCGCGCGCCCCGGTAGGGCAGACCCAGGCCAGAGGATGTTCCCGATCCGCAGGCAAGCGAGATCGCTTTCACCGGTCTCGCCTGCCTGCAAAAAAATGCTATATGCCACTTCCAAGCTCTCCTGGGGGTTTTGGGGCTGGGGCGTTGCGGAGGGCGGCGCCCCACAGGCCCTGGAGAGGGGCCTGGCCCGCTTCCCTCCTGAGGGCGCTAGGCCATTCCCCGTTACATTCCCACCCGTCCGCCGATCAGTGCTCCCGCGCAACCTGGGATCGGCACCCGAATTATCCCCAGGAGGCCACCCATCGCAGGATCTCCTCCGCCAGTCGGGCGCGTGCCCCCGGGTCGAGGATCACCGTATCCGTCACCAGCGGACGGATCCCCATGGCCTCCACCCCAGCGGCCAGCGCTGCATCGACCCGGTCCAGCACGAAGCCGTCCAGGAAAGTTTGATAGCGCCGCGCCACGGTGAGGGCCGAGGGGGACTCTCCCAGCTCCACCATCATCTTGGCCGCTGGGCCCTTTAACGCCTGCCCCCCCAGGATCGGCGAGACCGCCACCACCCGTCGTTGCTCGATGAGCCCCAGCGCCCCCGGCAACGCCAGGATCGGGCCGATGCTGACATATGGATTGGAAGGGGCGATCACCACCAGATCCGCGGCCTCCAAGGCTGCATGCGCCTCCGGCGACAGTCGGGCCCGTTCCAGCCCCTCCCAGATCAATCCCCGCACCGGTGGGGCGCATCCTCGCCGAACGAAATACTCCTGAAAAGGAAGCGGCCCCTCCTCGGTCTCCACAATGGTCCGCACCGGATCATCGCTCATCGGCCAGATGGCCACCCGCACCCCCAGGGCGCGGCGGAGGCGATCGGTGATCTCGCTCAGCCGCACGCCCTGACGCCACAGGAAGGTCCGGAACACATGGGTGGCCAGATCGCGATCCCCGATACGGAACCAGGTCTCCCCGCCGTATCGCGCCAGCATCTCCAGCGCCGCCCAGGTGTCCCCTGCGATCCCCCATCCGGTTTCCGGGTTCGCGATCCCGGCCAGGGTATACATCACCGTGTCGACATCCGGGCACACCAGAAGGCCGTGCCATTCGAAGTCGTCGCCGGTGTTCACGACCACTGTGAGATCCTCCGGCGGCAACACCCGGGCGAACCCATCCGCCATCCGGGCGCCCCCCACGCCGCCCGCGAGCACCACCACCTGCATGGCCAGATCCTCCATCACGATGAGGATGGAATCATTATCGACCAGAGGCGGGCGATATGCTTGTCCCTTCCGATTTGGCAGGATGCTCTCATCCCAGCTATGATGGGAAAACAGCCTGGCCGGAATGCGATGATCATATTGGTCCGCCCGGACCTGCGTGGGATGCAGATCATGTTTCATCGGCTCCAAGCCCCTCACGGAAAAAGCGAATGCGCTTCCCATGGCCGATCGTGGGAACACCCGCTCACTGCCCGGATGAATGTCCTATGTCCCTGATCGAGGAAATCAAGTCCCGACTGGATATCGTGGAGATCATCGGGGAAAGCGTCCAGCTACGCCGCTCGGGGAAGAACTATATCGGGTTCTGCCCCTTCCACCACAATGTGCGCACGCCGGCCTTTGTGGTCTTCCCCGATACCCAGACCTGGCGATGCTTCGGCGCCTGTAACACGGGCGGCGATATTTTCCAGTTTGTGATGCGGCGCGATGGGCTGACCTTCGCGGAGGCCCTGCGGGTCCTGGCGCAACGAGCCGGCATCCCTCTCGAGCCCAGGACGCCGGAAGCCGAGGCCCGCGAGCGGGAGCGCGCGCGCCTCCGTGAGGTCCTAGAGGCCGCCACCCTTTTCTACCAGCACCAGCTCCGCCACACGCCGGAGGCCGAGCCGGCGCGGGCCTATCTGGCCGCCCGGGGGCTTACTTCCGAAACCATTGAGCGCTTCGGCCTGGGCTACAGCCCCAGCGCATGGCACGCTCTGATCGATTCCATGCTCCGTCGGGGCTTCCCCATGGAAGAGCTCCAGGCCGCCGGCCTGGTGGTCATCCGGGAGGACGGCACCGCCTTCGATCGGTTCCGGGGCCGCCTGATGATCCCCATTCGCGATCCCCAGGGCCACGTGATCGGCTTTGGAGCCCGGGCCCTGGGCGGAGAGGAGCCAAAGTATCTCAATTCCCCCCAGACGCTCCTCTTCGATAAAAGCGCAGTGCTTTTCGCCCTGGACCTGGCCCGGGCGGAGATCCGGCGGACAGGCGTGGCGGTGATCGTGGAGGGATATTTCGATGTGATGATGGCCCATCAGGCGGGCTTCACCAACGTGGTGGCCGCCCTGGGGACCAGCCTCAGCGAGACGCAACTGCGCTTGCTCAGCCGCGGCCTGAAGCGTCTGGTGCTGGCTCTGGACGCCGACCCGGCCGGGATGCATGCGGTGCTGCGAGGGCTGGCCTCGGCCCGCGAAGCATTTCCCGAGACCACCGTGGAGCTCGGCCCTCGTGGGTTGATCCACCTGAGCGGCCAGCTGGGGGTGGACCTGCGCGTATTGACCCTGCCGGAAGGCGTGGATCCCGACGAGCTGATCCGCCGGGACCCGCAGGAATGGATCCGGGCGGTGGAGGGAGCGCGCCCGGTCATCGCCTTCCTGCTGGATTATCTGGCCGCCCAGCATCGTCTGGAGGATCCCAAAGGGAAAGCGGCCTTCGTGCGGGAGATCGTCCCGATCCTCGCCGCGATCCCGGATCCGGTGGAGCGGGATGTCTACATCCAGCAGGCAGCTCGCATGGCCCGGCTGAACGAGCGGGTTTTGCTGGAACAGGTCACCAGCCATCGCATGAACAGGCCCAGGGTGGGGGCGCGTCGCGACGTGTCTCCTCGTAACGTGCCCTCCCCGTCCAGGAAAGGTGCCGAGGCCTTCGAAAGCGGGACGGAAGCGGAAGCCACCCTACTGGTGATGCTGGGCTTGGGACCTGACCTCCTGCCCTACGTAAACGTCCGTTTCGCGGAGCTGGGCCTGGAGCCCCTCTCCGAAGAGGATTTCCTGGATTCTGCCCATCGAGCCCTCTTCCGGAACCTGATGGAGTTTGGGCCGGTGGAAGATTGGCCGGAGGAAGGGACAGAGCCCCAGCGCGCCGGGCCGCTGCTACGAACGCTGTGGATGGAACGGCTCCGGCGCCGCGAGGCGCTGCTGCGCGGCTTCGATCCAGAGGACGAGCGATGGGCGGAGGAAGCGTTGCGTCTGGCGCTGTGGATCCGTGAACAGCGCCTGAAGGAAGTCCTGGAAGATCTCCAGGCGCTGGCGGAGTCCGTTCCGGATTGGCCTCAAGACGAATTCATGGCAAAATGGCAGGCGCTGGCGGAAGCGATCAATCAGGCGCAACGCTTCCGATATCGGCGATGGATGATGGACGATTCGCTCTCCGCAACGGCCCGCCGTTAGCGCCTTGTTCATCTCGGTCGATCCTCGAGGTGACCTGGCCGAGGCTGGTGCAGGGCCATCCCCTCCTGACGGTCCCATAAAGGGGCAAGGAGGGAAAAGAGACGGCTGAGGGAGATCGCTCCCCGTCCGGCCCCTGGAATCCACCCCTCCCCCTGCACCCAGTCGGGGGATTTCAGGAGTGGGGGAAGAAGGATCCCTGCCCTCTGATCGGGGGCCAGCGGCACAAGTTCTGCATCACCCATTGGGCTGTCCGGATCTATTCGGGAAAGGAGTGTCCGCGGATGTCGCAACAGCCGTGGGAGAACGACGAAGAGAAGCGGGGCCTCGAAGAAGAATGGCTGGAGGAAGAGGAAGGGTTCCCGGAGGAGGAAGAGGAAGAAATCGCTGAGGAATCCCTCCCGGAGGAGCCCGAGGAAACCGAACTGGAAGAGATTGAGAGCGAAGGGATCGAGGAGGAGATCGAGGCCCTGGAGGAATGGTGGGGTCCGGAGGTGGCGGAGGATCCGGTGAGGATGTATTTGCGGGAGATCAGCCGGGTTCCGCTGCTGGAGCCCACTCAGGAGCTGGATCTGGCCATCCGCCTCCAGGCCCCCCGGCGGCTGGATGAGATCCGC
>NZ_JANWXB010000167.1 GCF_025055495.1 Thermoflexus sp.
CCCGTTGTTGATTTGAGAACACGCAGGACGGGCCCTCGATTCGCCTCGTCGTTCGCAGTCTGAGATCCGAGCGCTCATCCTGAGGGGAGGACACCGAACGGGCACTTTCGTGCCCTACTACGAACAATGTCCATTTCGTTCGTAGTAGGGCACGTGAGTGCCCGTTCTTTTTGAGAGCACGTAGCACGGGCTCTCGATTGTCCCCGTCGTCCGCGACCCGAGATCCGAGCGCTCGCCCTGAAGGAGAACACTCTTTTCCAAGAAAAGGGGCTTAAGGTTTAAAATGATAACAGGTCCATTGACGCTCTGGTCTCCGGTTGTCTCTGCCTGCTCCTCCTTCTCCATTTTCCCACGCCGGGAAGAATCAGAGCCGTGAGCGCATTCTTTGGATGGGGGGAACGCCTCTGCGCTTCCCAGGGCCGGAAGCCGGGGCGTATCATGGGAAGAGGGGATAGGCTCCTCGCTTGGTTCTGGGGAAAGGGGTGATGGCGATGGCGGAGGTTCGAACGCTGGCGGATGTGCTGGATGCGTTGACGCGGCCGGGTGAGCTGTATGAGCGGCTCCCGGATGGCTCGGTGCGCTGTTACGCCTGCGGGCATCGCTGTCTGATCCGTCCGGGCCGGCGGGGGATCTGCCAGGTGCGCTTCAACCGGGATGGCGTCCTGTATGTCCCGTGGGGCTATGTGGCGGCGCTACAGGTGGACCCCACCGAAAAGAAGCCTTTCTTCCACATCCTGCCCGGCTCCTATACGTTGACCTTCGGCATGCTGGGATGCGATTTGCATTGCGGTTACTGTCAAAACTGGTTAACGTCGCAGGCCCTTCGGGATCCGGCGGCCGGGGTGATGCCGGAGGAGATCACGCCGCAGCAGATGGTGAGCCTGGCGAAGCGTTACCGGGCGCAGCTGGTGGGGAGCTCCTATAACGAGCCGCTGATCACCTCCGAGTGGGCGGTGGCGATCTTCCGCGAGGCCGTCGCCCACGGGCTGCGTTGCGTCTACATTTCGAACGGAAACCTCACCCGCGAGGTCCTGGAGTATCTGCGTCCGTATCTGGTGGGCTACAAGATCGACCTTAAGAGCATGCGGGACAAGAACTACCGGGCCCTCGGGATGCCCTTGAAGAACGTTCTGGAGGGCATCCGCATGGTCTGCGAGAGCGGCCTGTGGCTGGAGGTGGTCACCTTAGTCGTGCCAGGCTTTAACGACTCCGATGAGGAGCTCCGGGAGGCCGCGGAGTTCTTGGCCTCGATCTCCCCGGATATCCCGTGGCATGTGACGGCTTTCCATCCGGACTACAAGATGACGGATCGGGATTGGACGCCGGCGAAGACCCTGATCCGGGCAGCGGAGATCGGGAAGGCCGCGGGGTTGCGCTATGTTTACGCTGGCAACCTCCCCGGCCGTGTGGGGCCCTTCGAGAACACCTACTGCCCGAGCTGCGATGCGCTCCTCATCGCCCGCCATGGTTTTCGGATCCTAGTGGATCACCTCAGCGGGCGAGGGACCTGCTACCGGTGCGGGACAGCGATCCCGGGCATCTGGCAGTGAGGCGGGACCGTTCCGCCCCCTCCCCCGGGTGGGGACGAGGAGACGACTCTGCGAAGGGAATGCTCTCTTCCCGTGTGGCTCTTGCCACACGGGAAGGGGAAACTCGCTCAGATCCTCCATTTAATCGCCCGAAAGGCAGGCGGGTCCGCCGAAGGCCGTCCCGCTCACCTCGAAAAACTCCCCGGATGACGGAGCACGGAACGGTGAGCCGTTCGAAAAAACGCGCTGTCGCAGAGCGCCGGCGAACCAAAGAGGGGGGCCGGGAGAGAGCGCCCGGCGGGCGCCGGACGGCTTCCCCCAAGGGCCGTTCCCGCTGGCGGCCCGCCCTCACGCTGGATCAGCAGCTAGATCTGCTGGGCCTGATCCTGTTTCTGGGTGGGATCCTGGTGGCCTTCGGGTTGCTGGCTCCTCATCAGACGCCTGGGCTGGGCCTCTTCCTTCTCCTCTTGATCCGATGGCTGGGGGGTGGGGTCTTCGCGCTCCCGCTGGGGATGATCGCGGGCGGCGCATGGCTGTTGGTTCGGCGCTTTGAGCAGATTCCCCGACCCCGCCCATCCTTCCTTTTCGGACTCTTCCTGCTGTATGGATCGCTGTTGATGGCCCTGGACAAACTGGGGAGCATGGGCGGGACGGTGGGCGCTGCGCTGGTTCGGGGACTGACGGAAAACCTGGGCCCGGTCGGGGCGTGGCTGGTCATGCTGGGGATGAGCTGGGCGGGCCTGATGGGGGCCTTCCGCCTTTCGCCGGAACGCCCTCTGGAGTGGGCGATTCGAAGGCTGCGAAGCCTTCGGGGGCCTGAGCCCGGCCGTTCCCCTGGGGAGAGCCTTCGGATCCACCTGCCCCCGCAGAGCGCCCCGGCGTCGGTCGTTCCCCCGCCTCCTCCCGATCGCCCCCCACGAATCCTCGGAGAGGCCGGGGTCCCGGAAGCGCCTGCAGAGGCGGCGGAGACCGTCGCGCCCCTGAAAGACTGGGAGGAGAACGAGGCCCCCTTGCAGATCGCCCCGGAGGGGCCGAAATGGACGCTCCCCCATCTGGAGGAGATCCTGGATCCCGGAGAAGAGGTGGAGATCGAGGAGGAAGACCTTCGGGGGAAGGTGCATATCATCGAAGAAACGCTGCGCAGCCTGGGGGTTGAGGCCCGGGTGGTGGAGGTCCAGCGTGGTCCGACGGTGACCCTTTTCGGTTTGGAGCCCGGGCAGATCGTCCGGGGAGGCCGTTCCACCCGGGTGAAGGTGGGGCAGATCGCCGCCCTGGCGGATGACCTGGCCCTGGCCCTCTCCGCCCGCGCCGTCCGGGTGCTGGCGCCGATCCCCGGCCGGGGCCTGGTGGGCATCGAGGTTCCCAACGAGCGGGCGGCCCTGGTTCGGCTACGTGAGGTGATGGAGAGCGAGGCGTATCGGTCGATCGCCTCCCCTCTGCGATTGCCTCTCGGCCAAACGGTCGCCGGCGAGCCCCTGGTGGCGGATCTCACGGCCATGCCGCACCTCCTGATCGCCGGGGCGACCGGGTCCGGGAAATCTGTGGCCCTGAACGCGATCCTGGTCTCGTTGCTGTGCACATGCACGCCGGACGATTTACGGCTGATCCTGATCGATCCCAAGCGCGTGGAGCTGACGCCGTATAACGGCATCCCCCACCTCTGGACTCCGGTGGTGGTGGAGATCGAGAAGGTGCCCCGGGTGCTCCAGGAGGCGATGAAGGAGATGGAGCGCCGGTATCGCGTCTTCGCCGCTGTTGGGGCGCGCCACATCGCCGATTACAACCGGCGGGCGGAAGAGCGGGGCGAGCCCCGCATGCCGTATCTGGTGATCGTGGTGGATGAGCTGGCGGATTTGATGATCACCTCGCCGGAGGAAACCGAGCGGCGGATCACCCGGCTGGCGCAGATGGCGCGGGCGACGGGCATTCATCTGGTGATCGCCACCCAGCGCCCCAGCGTGGACGTGGTGACGGGGCTGATCAAGGCCAACTTCCCGGCCCGCATCGCCTTCGCGGTGGCCTCCTCGGTGGA
>NZ_JANWXB010000216.1 GCF_025055495.1 Thermoflexus sp.
TGGGGTAGACGTTACGCAGTTGGGCGCCTGTCGAATGAGGTGGAAGGGCCCCACCCCCGTATCCCTCCTCCCCACGGCCTAAAGGGCCGTGGGGAGGAGGGATACGGGGGTGGGGCCCTTCCACCTCATTCGACTGGCGCCCAACTGCGTAACTTCTACCCCAAATTCATCACTGGACAAAGCACGAGAGCCCATTCGTCGAGCCTGCATGCCCTGTGACTATAATCGACGATAGCGGAAACTTCGGATCGGAGGGCGAGATGCGACCTCACCGGATCGAGCCGCTGATTGAGGCCGATGTCCTGGCTGCACGGGTGCGGGATCTGGCGGCGCAGATCTCCGCGGACTACCAGGGCCGGGATCTTCTGATTGTGGGTGTCCTGAAGGGCGCCTTTGTTTTCTGCGCGGACCTCCTTCGGAATTTCCAGGGGATTCATACGCAGGTCGATTTCATCGCCTGTTCCAGCTATGGCGTTGCTACGGAAACCTCGGGGGTGGTCCGAATTCTGAAAGATCTCAACGAGCCCGTGACGGGCCGGGAAGTGTTGCTGGTGGAGGATATTGTGGACACGGGGTTAACGCTACAGTATCTCCAGGCTCATCTGCATCAGCAGCACCCCCGAAGCCTTCGCACGGCCGTGCTGCTGGATAAGCCCTATCGTCGTCAGGTGCCCGTGCAGGTGGACTATCGGGGCTTCGAGATCCCGGATTTGTTCGTCGTCGGCTATGGTATCGATTGGGCGGAGCACTATCGCCATCTCCCCTATATCGGAGCGGTGCGCTTTTTGGATGGTTGAGCTTCGTCCCATCGAGTGGGGAGGGAGGGGAGAAAAAATATTCTTGGGGCGGGGGCGCCGCCTTCGACAGCGCCCCCACGCCCCAAACCCGCGGGAGAGTTCGAACGTGGCACATATTGTGAGCGGGAAAGGCCACCAAGGGCGGAGGCGGGCCGCCTTCGACGGGCTGCCTCCGTCTCCAAAAGCCCTTTAGCTGGCCATTCACTGAGGCTGGGCATCGGATTCGGGCCCGGCGAACGGTTCAAGACAGGCTTTCCGAACCCCAGCAAAGAGATTGGGGGGGCAGGAGCGAAGCCCTCTCAGCGAACCCCGACCTCGTCCAGATGGCGCAACAGGTCCGCCGGATCCTCATACACTCGATAGGCGCCAGCCCGCTCGAGCTCCTCCCGGCCATAGCCTCCGGAGAGCAGTCCCACGCCCAGGGCGCCCGCCCGACGGGCGGCCAGCAAATCCCACACGCTGTCGCCCACCACCACGCATTCCGGAATGGGAACCCCCAATCGCTCCGCCGCGGTCAGGAAGAGATCGGGATCTGGCTTGGCGTAGTGGACATCATCCCGCGTCACGACCGGGACCTGGGGGTTGAGATCCAGGAGATCCAGGATGGGCTGGGCCACCTCGCGGCGCCCGCTGGTGGCGATCGCCCATGGCACTCCGGTTTCGGTGAGCGTCTGAAGGAGCTCCCGGGCCCCGGGGAGCGGGCGAACCTGGGGAAGCATGCGGGCGAAGGCCTCGGCGTGGTGCTGCTGGATCCGGGCCACCTCCTCGGGCGTGACCTCCCGTTCGGTCTCCCGCAACAGTGCCCGGAGCAGCAACCCGCCGCTCATCCCGATGCGCCGGTGGATCCGCCACACGGACAGGGAGATCCCCACCGCCTCCAGAGCTTCCCGCCAGGCCAGCACATGCTGATACACGCTATCGATCAGCGTGCCATCCAGATCAAAGATGAAGGCAGGCCCTCGACGCAGCATTTCGGTTTGTTCCCTCAGCCCAAGCGAAGATTTTAAATCGTGGTTTTGCGGTTGGGAGCCGGTCGAACAGGGTAGAAGGGCCCCACCCCCCTTTCTCCCCCCTCCCCACGGCCCAAAGGGCCATGG
>NZ_JANWXB010000263.1 GCF_025055495.1 Thermoflexus sp.
TTCCGTCCCCCTGCAATCGGCGGCCACTCTCGGCGCAGCAGGTCGCGCAGGACCTTCTGCATGGGCCCTGGCGGTTGCTTCGGACCGCTGGCCTTCTGGCCAGGCGGGTTGTCGATGTATTCGAAGGCAGGGACGGTTCCCGCGATCACCTCGGGCGTGGTGAAGAGGACCAGCGCCTGGACGTCGCCCACCCGCTGGCCGGCCGTCCGGTGGCGGGCCTCGCCGGAGCGGGCGAAGAACCGCTGATCCTCCGCGTTCCACCGCTGGTAGCGATGGGCCAGGTAGGTCAGCAGGCCGATCACCGTGCCAGGGGAGCGCCCCAGCCCCATCAGGTGGTAAACGCCCATAGTCTGTTCCTCCTCCTCGATCGTTAGGGCAACAGCCGCCTGACCCGGACGACGATGAGCTGACCTTCCTGCTCGACGGCCGCGTAGCGGACCCGTTCTCAGATCGGGCCGATGCTCCGGGATGATCCCCGGGCGCCAGGTCGACGCTTCGGCGGCAGGCGCGGGAGACCCCAGAGTGGCAACCGGTCTGGGAGAAGAGGCCAGCTACTCAGACGGTGTCGACGGCTCGGTGAAGTATCCGTATCCGGCGCTGGTCTTGGCGCCGGCGCCCAGCTCCCGGAGGCCGCCGCGCAGCCATTCCGCCGCCAGATCCCGCAATCGCCTGCCCGCTTCGTCAAGCGGGCCCCGCCAGCCCACGGCGAAGCGAAAGCGGGTCCCCGCGGCGACGGCCAGAAAATACACCGGCGTGGGGCTTTGCCAGCTCGTCGGGAACGCCTTTCCCCGGTAGTAGTCCGGGTAGTGGGGGTTCATCACGTCCAGCTCGAGCCGGGGGATGCGCTTGGGAATCCCCTCCAAGAAGATCGCCCTGCCGGACCGCTGGGTGGTGCCGAAGATCTCCCGGAAATCCTCCGCTACGGCGCGTACGCCTTCCGGCTGTGCGTTCCGCCATTCCTCATATGCCTTTTGCGCGGGGCTGCCCGGCTCCCCTTCCTGGGCCAGGATCTTCTCTAAATCAGATAAGGACGTCGCGGAGGCTTCCCGGGCGATTTGGACCAGCGCCCACGTCCGAGCGAGGCCCTTCAGGCTGCTGCCCGGCAGGACGGGGAAGCCGTATCGGTGAAAGGTGAACCCCACCTCAAAGGGTCCCTTGCGCCCCAGGCCAATGATGAGGCGGCCCTCAGTTTGCATCGTAAAGGGCTCTGCCCCGACGGCCTCCGCCATCGCCTCCCACCGGCGGTTCCAAGCCTGGAGAAGATCCCGGTCGGCCCTCTCAGCCGCCCGTCGGACGGTCTCCAGTCCCTCCCGTTTGAGGGCCGGCTGCTCCAGCCAGTCTGGGGCGAAGCGCTCGAAGATTAAGCCAGGGTTGGAAGGCCGGATCCGGTCTTTGCCCTTCTCAAACGCCTCGGCGATCTTTTTGGGAAGCGGGAGCGAGTATCCCGGCGCCTGCTTCGTCATTCTTCCTCCTTTGCCAGCTCGGCTTCCGCAAACCGCCGCAGCCAGATCAAAAAGGCGATGGCCTCAGCGGTTGCACGGCGATAAGCCTCCGGCTGTGCCTCAGTGGAGATCCACGCCACAGGGTCTTTTCCCTTCGGCAGGATGCGGACAGACTCCTCGCTGAGCCAGCGCGCTAAGTGCTGCAGGAGCTTGGCGTGGGCGCTGTTGCTTTTGGGCTTCGGCTCTTTGCTGTCCTTGTCCCGCTCATACCCCTTCGCGCGCCAGAAGGCGGCGGTCTGCCCCAGGCCGTTGGCCTGGACATCCGCTGGAGCGCTCATGGCCAAGCTTCGATACTCTCCCCAGTAGCGATTCTTCTCCTCCAATTTCTTGTTCTCTTCGACGACCTCCTGGATGCACTGCCAGGCCACCCGGGCTCGCTCCAGCTCCAGCGAGCGCTGTCGAGAGGGTTGCGGCGTCATCGCCCACCTCCTCCCCTTGAGCTCGGCGGGTTCCCCGTCCGGCCGTTGGCCATCCGCAGCCCAACGACCCCCTGGCCGGTGGTCTCATCGCCGCCGAGCTGGATGCGCTGCAGGTTCAGGTTGCGGATTTTCTCCAGAATCTGAGCCCCGCTAAGGTTAACTCCCTGCAGCCGAGACTGAGTGGCCATCAGGGGTGCGTAGAGCAGCGTATCCACTGGCAGGCTCTCCGTCGTCCAGAGGGCGCCGGTCTCGACCGTTTTGGTGTCCGGGTTGAGGCGGATGTGGGTCTGCACCTCCGTCGCATACAGGACGAAGTCCCGGAAGGCGCTCTCCGGGAGGACGCAGAGCTTCTGGGGCAGGGACTGCCGCCAGTAGTCGTATTCTGGGCCAACAGGCAGGGCGTTCTGCGCCAGCCACTGGCCGATCTTGTGGATCTGCCCCTGCTGGTCGCGGCCAGGCTGAAACCCGAACTCCTCCAGCACTACTTGGTCCCCAGCAACGAGGGCGTCACTGCTGACCAGAACCGTGTCAGATTGAGGTTCTGGAGGCAATTCCCAGTTGACGGAGATCCCGACCGCTGTCGCCTCGCGCCGGAAGCGGGCCAGGACGTCGCGACTGGTGGTCCAGGCAAAGACCCCGGCCAGGGATCGGATCGGGAACAGCAGGATGCGGGCGTCGCCAACCGAGAGGGCCCCCGCGTGGTCTGAGGCATTTCGGGTCTCGGGTCCGAAGATCGCCTGCAGCTCGTCGGCGTTCAATCGCCGGTTGGCCTCCGCCCTCAGCCGTCCCTTCAGGCTGCTGGCTTGGACGATGGGGTAGCCCGTGACCCGCTCCCGCTGGATCGGGAGATCCACGGCGCCCAGCCCGCGGCCGGCGCCCGCGTGCAGGGGCGTTTCGACGTAGATGAAGAGCATGCTAGCGGCCTTAAACATGGCGCTCCCTCCTTTGCTATTCGACGATAATGACCTGTCCGAATCCGATCTCGCGTCCCCACTCGCTGATCGCGCCGTCTATGTCTTCCCGCAGGCGCGTGCAGCCATCGGAGGCGAAGTAGTAAACGCTGCCGGCGGGGACGTAACGCTGCGCTGGCTTGTG
>NZ_JANWXB010000278.1 GCF_025055495.1 Thermoflexus sp.
GGTGG
Organism: Thermoflexus sp.; assembly: GCF_025055495.1. Taxonomy (GTDB): domain Bacteria; phylum Chloroflexota; class Anaerolineae; order Thermoflexales; family Thermoflexaceae; genus Thermoflexus. The sequence continues at coordinate 6 of NZ_JANWXB010000278.1, forward strand.
GGAACCATGCCCGTTAAGCGCATGCTGGAAGCCTTCGCCAGTGATTTCCGTGCAATGGATGGCCGGCATCTTCTGGAAAGCATCCGGCGATCGGAAGGACGGGTCCTGTGCGCGGAGGTTCTGACGCTCTCTCCTCCCCTGGTCGATGGGATTAGCAATGCGGAACTGGCCGCCGCCATGGGAGCTGACTTGATCCTGCTGAACGGCTACGATGTGCTTCAGCCCCAGGTGATGGGCTTCCCGGGCGAGGTCGAGCTGGATCTGGGCTGGGCGCGCCTGTCTACGGGTGTGGGCACACTTCCTGCGCGGGTGAAAGAGTGGATCGGGCGTCCGGTCGGTCTGAACCTGGAACCGATCCCGGATCCCGAGAAGGCCGCTCGAGCCCTGGGTCGACTGGCCACCCCGGAGAACGCCCGGCGCGCTATGGAGCAGGGGGTGGATTTCCTGGTGATCACCGGCAATCCCCAAACCGGTGTAACCGGGGAGGGGATCGCTGAGGCGGTTGCTCAAATTCGAAAGGCCATCGGCGGCATTCCCCTGATGCTGGCTGGGAAAATGCATCGGGCCGGCGCGGACGAGCCGGTGATCTCGGAGCGGGATGTGGAGGCGATGATGGAAGCGGGGGCGGATGGGATCCTGATCCCTCTACCCGGGACCGTCCCGGGGGTGGTGGAGGAGGAGGCGGCCCGGCTGGCGGCGCGGATTCACCGGGCAGGTCGTTTGGTGATGGGAACCATTGGCACCTCTCAAGAAGGCGCCACGGCCTCTGTGATAGAGCAGCTGGCGCTGGCCGGCAAACGAGTAGGGGTGGACATCTTCCACATCGGGGATGCGGGATTCATGGGAATCGCCTTCCCGGAGAACATTTATGCGCTCTCCCTGGCCATCCGCGGCCGAAGGCACACCTGGCGCCGGATGGCCGCCTCCCTCCACCGATAAGCCATATTGAGCAAGGATGGGGAAAGGCCGCCTTTGCGAAATTGCACAATTGAGCGCTCATCCCCCAGTAAGCGCCGGCTCCCGACATCTCCCCGCAAACTCGCGGTTTGGGGTGGCAGAGTAATCGAGACAGATCTTAATTAAATTTCCCCAGAAGCTCGTATAGAAGCATTCGAAGAAATGAATCCAGACCAGGGGAGCATGCAAAAGCCAGTTCAAGCATGAGCTGGCCAGCAGGAAAGCTGAGAGCCCCTGGAGCGGCATTCCCTTTTTCGGGATGGAAAGGAGCTACCCGGACTTCCACCCAACTCTCCTGGATAGCTCGTCGCCATCGCTCCCAGTTCCGAGCTCCAACCCGCCTTCGATGACTCTGCACATCTCGATAGATAGTTGCCGCCGAAATACGGATGCCCACATTGCGCAGCATAAAAGCTGCAGCCGCCCCTGAGAAACCTGCCAGATACAGGAGCACTCCCAGGGCTCGAAGCATCTGACTTCGCTGCTGACCAGCCTCGATCACTTCCGGCTGAGCCGTCCAGGTTATCCCGCATTGCTTACAGCGAAAGCGAATTTGCTCCAGCGGCACCGGAGTTAAATCCCGAATGCGACGGAGCCGTCGTTGATGGATCACCGCTGTGGGAGTCTGGCAAACCGGGCACCAGCGAGCGACCTGCATCTGCTCGGGCGATAAACGCAAAATAGACGGAGCAACCTGAAGAAGTTGGCAGGTTGCCATGGTTGTTACCCCGCACAGGGGAGGGGGGAAACTCTCTACCACGTCTCCAGCTGGGCCGTCATTCCGGCGTCCACAAAGAGCAAGGAGCCAGTGACATATGATGACTCATCGCTGGCCAGGAAAAGCGCGGCGTAGCCCACATCCTCTGGCGTCCCCAGACGGCCCAACAACTGTCGGCGTTCCACCTGACGACGCATCCCTTCGGGATCAGGCGAGGAA
>NZ_JANWXB010000296.1 GCF_025055495.1 Thermoflexus sp.
ATTAATGAAAGAAAAAGGATTGCGAGCGCTTATCGTGGAGCGATCGAATGAGGAAGACGCCTACGGCATCATCACGGAAACCGATATCGTCTACAAAGTTGTCGCCCAGGGCCTGAGCCCTCAAGCGGTGCTGGTGCGCGACGTTATGACCAAGCCGTGCATTGTGGTGAACCCGGATCTTTCGGTGGAAAACGTGGCCCGCCTGTTCGCCCTGACCGGGATCCGGCGCGCGCCGGTGATCCGCGAGCGGCTGCTGGGCATCATCTCGGTGACCGACATCCTCCGCAAAGCCCTGTGAAGGGAGGTTGCGATGGGAGCCCTTGTGATCTCAGAAGGCGAGAAGCGGTTGATCCGCTGGCACCTGTATGTCGCCTACATCGCCATCGCAGTGGGGATTTTCTTCGGCCTGCTTCAGGGCCTCAGCCGGGCCAAGTTGTTGCCGCCCATGCCTTGGTATGACTATTATCAGGGCTTAACATTCCACGGCGTATTGAACGCCCTAGTGTGGACCACCTTCAACATCGTGGGGCTGCTGGCGGTCGCCGTTCGAGCCTCCCTGGGCCGTCCGCTCTACAGCCTCAGCCTGGGCTGGACCGGGTTCGGACTGATGACGATCGGTGTGGCCGCCGCAGGCTATGCCATCCTGACCCGCCAGGCGAACGTCCTCTACACGTTCTATCCACCCCTGATGGCGCATCCCGCTTTCTATATCGGCGCCACCCTGCTGATTGTGGGCTCGTGGATCAGCGGGGCGAACCTCATCTTGACCTACGTGGCCTGGCGGCGGGAGAACCCGGGGCAGCGGACGCCGTTGATGACGTTCGGCTCCATCACGGTCTTCGTCCTGTGGTATATCGCTACCCTCGGCGTGGCGATCGAGGTGCTCTTCCTCCTGCTCCCCTGGTCCCTGGGCCTGGTCAAACAGACCAACCCGATGCTGGCCCGCACCCTCTTCTGGTATTTCGGGCACCCGCTGGTCTACTTCTGGCTGCTGCCCGCCTATGTAGTTTGGTATACAATGGTCCCGCGACTGGCCGGCGGCAAGCTATACAGCGACCCCATGGCCCGCCTGGCCTTTTTGATGCTGTTGATCTTCTCCACCCCCATCGGGCTTCACCACCAGTATGCCGATCCGGCTGTGGGGCAGGAATGGAAACTGGTCCACGCCTTCGGGACATTTATGGTGGCGATCCCGAGCCTGCTCACGGCGTTCAACCTGATGGCCTCCCTGGAATACGCCGGGCGACAGCGCGGGGGCCGCGGGCTGATCGATTGGATCTTCCGCCTCCCGTGGAACGAGCCGGCCTTCGCCGGGAGCACCCTCGCGATGATTGCCTTCATCTTCGGAGGCATCAGCGGCATCGTGAACGCCTCATACAATGTGAACCTGGTGGTTCACAATACCTCCTGGGTGCCTGGCCACCTGCACCTGACGGTAGGCACGGCCGTGACCCTGACGTTCATGGCGACGGCCACTTGGATGGTGCCCTATCTGACTGGCCGTGCGCTGTGGAGCCACAAGGTGGCCTTAGCGAACATGTATCTGTGGTTCGTAGGGGTGATGATTTTCGCGGTCGGGATGATGCGCGGCGGGCTGGAGGGCGAGCCGCGGCGGACGAACCTGGGCTTCTCGCCCTATCTGTTGCCGGAGTGGATGCCCTTCCTGATCATGGCCGCCATCGGCGGGGCGTTGATGTTCATTGCTGGAACCCTGTTCCTGCTGAACATGGCCATGACGATTTGGTTCTCTCGGCAGCCGGCTCGAGTGGAAGTGCCCATCTCGGAGGCCCTGCACACCGCAGCGGATGCGCCGCTGGCCTTTGAACGCTGGCGGGTGTGGCTGGCCGTGGCAGCCGTCCTGATCGTCATCGCCTACGCGCCGGTGATCACCCAGGTGCTTCAGACCTCCCCCTTCTCCGCATACGGGTTCCTGCCCTCGAGCCCGTCACCGATCCGATAAACGAGTGGACCCCTTGTGAGGGCGAGGGCTGGGAGCCCTCGCCCTCACAAAAGCGACGCTGAACGACCGAGCGGCGGAGGGGCCATAGCGATCGCCTTTCCTCCCTCCCTGGATCCCCCCAGGCTCAAAGGACCTCTGGGGGGATTGATTCTTTCGGGGGTGGGGGGGGGGGCGGGGGGAGGGCGCCGCGCCCCCCCCCCCGGGGTGGGTGGTGGGTGGGGGGGGTGGGGGGGGAGGGGGGGGGGGGGGGGCCCATGGGGC
>NZ_JANWXB010000262.1 GCF_025055495.1 Thermoflexus sp.
TTGTCTCGGGTCCGGGGAGGACGGATCGCTTCGCCGTCCGTGGAGCATCAGGGTTTTTCCGCTCTTTTGCCGGAGGGGGATAGCGCCCCGATCGGTGGAGATTGGGGAAGCCGAGACCGGTCTGAAGGAGCGATCACTTCCCCCCTTTCAGGCCGCCCGGGGAGGGGGAAACTTGTTCGTTCGTGGGGTGCGGGCTGCCCCGGGCCGTCTGCCCCCACCCACAAGGGTCGGCTCTTTGGGGATGTGGGGCGAGGATCTGGCGCGCCTTTGCAGCGCAAAGAAGTAGAATAGCTAACAGATGGTAAGGCCGCCTGATCCCCCAAATCCCATGGGGGGCGTTCGATGCTGCGGGTTTCCGTGATCGCCACCGTCAAAAACGAAGGGGATTCTATTCAGGAGTTGCTGGATTCCCTGGTCCTTCAGTCCCGTTCCCCGGATGAGGTGATCATCGCCGATGGGGGATCTACGGATGGAACCCTGGAGCGCCTGCGGGCGGAGCGGCGGCTGCCGCTGCGGATCATCGAGGCGCCGGGGACCAACATCGCTCAGGGGCGCAATCGGGCGATCGCCGCCGCCCGTGGAGAGATCATCGCGGTGACCGATGCCGGGGTGCGCCTGCATCCCGAATGGCTGGAGCATCTGCTCCGGCCCTTCGAGGAACGGCCGGGGACCATGGTGGCCGCGGGGTTCTTCCTTCCGGATCCCCGCACGCCGTTCGAGGTGGCGATGGCCGCCACCGTGTTGCCGGAGCGGCGGGAGATCCGACCGGATCGTTTCTGGCCCTCCAGCCGTTCGGTCGCCTTCCGCAAGGCTGCGTGGGAGGCGGTGGGCGGCTACCCCGAGTGGCTGGATTACTGTGAGGATCTGGTCTTCGATTTCGCCCTATATGAGCGTTTCGGCCCCTTCGCCTTCGTCCCCGAGGCCGTGGTTTACTTCCGGCCCCGTCGGACGATGCGGGCCTTCTTCCTGCAGTATTACCGGTATGCCCGGGGGGATGGGAAGGCGGATCTCTGGCGGCTGCGCCACACGATCCGTTACGGCACCTACCTGGGCCTGATCCCGGCCCTGGCCGGGCTCAGCCTGGGGGTTCATCCCCTGTTCACCCTGGGCTATCTGCTGGGGGGATGGCTCTATCTACGCCTTCCCTATCGCCGCCTCTTCCGGCTCTGGCAAGACTACACATGGCGGGATCGAATTCAGATGGCCCTCTGGATCCCGTTGATCCGGGTGTGGGGCGATGTGGCCAAGATGTGCGGCTATCCGGTGGGGGTATGGTGGCGCTGGCGTCACCTTCGGGGGTTCCACCGGCCTCGCGGATTCGCCGGGCTTCAACCCCGGGGAACATCGTGGGTTTCCGGGCAGTGATTCGCTGGCTCTCATTTCCCTCTCCCCTGATGAAAGCAGGGGGAGGGGAACGCTTGCGGAATGTCCATCCGCCTCCCCCAGCCCTCATGAACGCCAGGAAGTTATGGCATCCGAAGCGATGCTGAAAGACCAGGAGGGCCGCTGGTGGCTCTTCGGAAAATGGATCTCCGGAATGGAATTTCGGGCAAGCGTTTGTAGAGCAGCTCAGGATTTATCTGTATGATAAAGCCAACGAAAATTCCTCTTTCGCGCAGGAGCATCGCATGGGGAACGAAAAAGCCGGGAAGGGATTGCAGATCCTGCTGAGGATCACCGCCCTAGTCATCGGCCTGCTGACGATGTGGGGTGCGCTGGTGCGCACCACTGGATCCGGTCTGGGGTGCCCGGATTGGCCGTTGTGTTACGGACGGGTCATCCCTCCTCTGGACGATATAGCGGCCTGGTTGGAATGGATTCATCGGCTTCTGGCGGCCAGTGTGACGCCGTTGCTGGCGCTTTCCGCCCTGATCGCCTGGCGGAAGGAACAACGTCCGGGGCTTTACCGCCCGCTCTTCTGGGCGCTGGGGCTGGTCTTCGGGCAAGCCCTTCTGGGCGGGCTGACGGTGATCCTCGAACTTCCGCCGACCATGGTGGCGGTTCATCTGGCGCTGGCGTTGACGATCCTGGCCCTCACCCTGGTGGCGGCGGTGCGCGCCTCCGCGCCGTGGTCCGCCCGCGCCCCGCACCGGGAGCTTTCCTCGGTTCAACCCGCCGCCAGCGCGATGCGCTGGATCGGCATGGCCGGGCTGGGGCTGTTCGCCCTTACGCTGGTGGGAGCGGCGGTGACCGGAAGCGGAGCCTCCTGGGCGTGCTCGAGCTGGCCTTTCTGTGAGGGATGGATCATCTGGCCGGGGGATCTGCTGGGCCGCGTGCACATGCTGCATCGGCTGGTCGCCCTCGGCGTGGGACTCGCCATGGCCTGGCTCACGGTGCGGCTGGCGACCTGGCATGGGATCTCTCGCGGGATTTTCCACTGGGTTCTGGCCGCCTTCGTGCTCTACCTGATCCAGATCGGCCTGGGGGCGATCAACCTGTGGATGGGGTTCCCGGCGTCTTTGAACGCTCTGCATCTGGGGCTGGCCGCGGCGATCTGGGCGGCGATGGGGATCGCCTGGGCCTGGGCGCTGGGGGAGGCTCAGTGGGTGGAGGGAATCCCTGAGGAAACGGTCCGCCTGAGCAATCTGTGGGAGCCGTATTTCACTCTGACGAAACCGGGGATCGTGGCCCTGCTTCTGGTCACCACGGCGGGGGCGATGATGATCGCGCAGGGCGGCCTGCCCCCCATCCTCACGTTTATTTACACCCTGCTGGGCGGCTTTCTGATCTCCGGCGGGGCCAACGCGATGAACAACGTCTGGGATGCGGAGCTGGACCGGCGGATGCATCGCACGGCCCGCCGCCCCATCCCGGCTGGCCGGCTGGGGCGGGGAGAGGCGATGGGGGTTGCCTTGCTCTTTTCCGCCCTCGGCTTCTTGCTCCTGTGGACCTTTGTGAACACCACCGCGGCGTTGCTGGCGCTGGCGGGTTGGATCTGGTATGTGGGGATTTATACGATGGGATTGAAGCGGTGGACGTCGCAGAACATCGTGATCGGGGGAGCCGCTGGAGGGTTCGCCCCCATGGTGGGCTGGACGGCGGTGACCGGGCGGGTGGATCCGATGGCGCTGTTCCTGTTTGCGCTGATCTTTTTCTGGACCCCTCCTCACACCTGGTCCTTCGCGATCCTGACGGAGCGGGACTATCGGGAGGCGGGCGTTCCGATGCTGCCGGTGGTGACCGGGGCGCGGACGGCGGCGTTCCAGGCCTTCCTGTATACAGTCATCCTCGGGCTGCTCACGCTGACCCCCTTCGTCGCAGGGGCGATGGGGGGGATCTATTTGGTCGGGGTGCTGGCGCTGAACGCCTGGTTGCTGCTCCTGGCTTTCCGCCTCTGGCGGGCGCCGGAGAAGGCCATCGCCCGCCAGATGTATCACGCTTCGAACGCCTATTTGTTCCTGCTCTTTGTCCTGATGGTTCTGGACCGGGTGATCCGCCTCTGAAAAGCTGAGAGATTCCGCCATTAGGAGCTCGATGAGGGATGGCCTTATCCCTCTGGATTCCCTCCTCCCCGACCCAAAGGGCCGGAGGGGGAGGGAATCCAGGATTTTCGCCGCTCTTCCGGCGACAGGGGGAGAAACTCTGAGCGGGCGGGGCATTCCCAGGTCATATCCTCGGATCCCATCTATCTCGATGGGCTCATAGCCGCCTTCCAGTTGGAAGCAGGAATGGCGATCTGAAAATGGTTCTGAGGGCATTGGGCGATGATATGCTCAGATGTCTGTCTGACTGTTCTCAACTTGGCTCCACATGGGCATACAAAGCCGCGCAGGCGCGCGGGGTTGCCATAGACCAGACCGTAGGGGGGAACCTCCCGGGTCACCACGCTTCCCGCTCCGACCATAGCCCACTCCCCGATCGTCACCCCGCAACGGATGGTGGAATTGGCCCCGATAGAGGCCCCGCGCCGAACAAGGGTTTTGATCACCACCCAATCCTCCTCGGTCTTCAACGAGCCATCCGGACGGATGGCTCGTGGGAATATGTCGTTCGTAAAGCACACATGGGGGCCGATGAAGACGCCGTCCTCGATGATCACACCGCGATATATGGATACATAATTCTGAATCTTGACGTTATCGCCGATCACTACGCCCACATCGATGTAAACGCCCTTGCCGATGATGCAATGGACTCCAATGCGAGCCCCTTCCCGGATCTGGGCGTGATGCCAGATGACAGTGCCATCCCCGATCTCGGCATCTGTCGAAACTTCGGCAGTTGGATGAATTCGGATGGCCATTTCATCCTTGCTCCTCGCGGCAGATTCCGCCTCTTAGGGGGTTGGTGGGACATCTCATGCCTTTCAACGCATCGATGAATGGATCAACGGACCGACTGCTCCATCTGGTTTCTTCTCTGGGCGCAGCCTGAGGGCGGGAGCGGCAGCAGGCAAAGAGGGGTTAGGGTTTCCTCCTGGCGCAGGACTTGCCCTTGGCGGCTCGACTCCAAAGGGCATTCGACGAGATCGGGCGGGCCTGCCCGGCCGGATGGGCACCCTCGGTCTCCCGATCAGCTCAAGTAATCCTTCAACCGTCGGCTGTAGTGCGGATGGCGCAGTTTGCGCAGCGCCTTGCTTTCGATCTGGCGGATCCGCTCTCGGGTCAGCCCGAACATCTGCCCTACCTCATCTAGGGTTCGCCACTGGCCGTCTTTCAACCCGAAGCGAACCTCCAGCACCTGCCGCTCCCGTTCCGGAAGCGTGTCCAGGATCTCCCGCAGTTGCTCCCGAAGCATGGTCAGATGGGCCTCTTCCAGCGGGGTGCGGGTTCCCTGATCCTCGATGAAATCCGCCAGCTCGCTATCTTCCTCCTCCCCCACCGGCGTCTCTAAGGACATCGGCTCCGCTGCCCAGCGCAAGGCTCGCTCGACCTTCCGGGTGGCTTCCCGGAGACGGCGGGCCAGATAGGGCGGCAGGGGCTGGTTGGCGTTCCAGGCCGCCTGAATCTCCAGAATCTCCTCCGGGGAGAGCAGGTTCAGCTCCAGGGCCAGCTCCTCGGGGGTGGGATCCCGGCCCAGGGCCTGCTGGAGTTTCTGCTGAGCCCGCATCAGGCGGCTCAGGAACTCCGCCAGATGCACCGGGATGCGGATGGTGCGGGCCTGATCGGCGATGGCGCGGGTGATGGCCTGGCGGATCCACCAGGTGGCATAGGTGGAGAACTTGAAGCCCCGTCCGGGATCGAACTTCTCCACCGCCCGCAACAGCCCCAAATTCCCCTCCTGGATCAGATCTAGGAAGGAGACGCCGCGGCCGATGTATTTCTTGGCCACGCTGACCACCAGGCGCAGGTTGGATCGGATCAGCCAGGAACGGGCTTCCGAGGCCTGATCCCGCACATGCCGCCACCACCGGCTCAGCCGTTCTTCGGAGGGGAGATGGGCCCGCAGGGCCCGCTCGCTGGGCCACCGGATCATCGAGGCCGATCCCGTATCTACCTGTTCCGCCAGATACGAAAGCACCTCAGGGGGGAGCAGCCACAGGTCCGTGTAGATCCGGACCAGCTGGCGTAATAAATCCGCCAGCCGTCGACCGCCTCGCTGGCGCTCCAGATAGGGTTCGAGGGAGCGGGCTCGAGCCTCAAGGACTGGGCGGCTGACGTCAG
>NZ_JANWXB010000328.1 GCF_025055495.1 Thermoflexus sp.
GATCCTTCCCCATTCCGGCGATCGGATCGCCCCACCGGACATCGGGGAGATGGCCCCGGATTTCGCGCTTCCTCGCGAAAACGGGGAGATCCTTCGTCTGAGCGATTATCGAGGTCGATCGAGCGTGGTTCTGGTGTTCTATCGCTCGCCGGGCTGAGGCCCATGCCGCACCCAGCTCGGCGAGCTGCAGCGCGCATATCTCAGCTTCCGGGAACGGAAGGCAGAGATCCTAGCGATCGCCGTTCAGGACATAGAGGGAGCCCAAAGGATGGCCGAGGCGGTGAGCGCGGGGTTTCCGATCCTGGCGGACGTAGACCATCAGGTCGCCGAAGCCTACGGGGTGTTCAACCGCTTCGGAGACGGATTGGCGGCCCCATCGGTATGGATCATCGACGAAGACGGGCGGATTGTGTGGCGCCACATCGGAACCCATCCCGGCGATCGCCCTTCTGCCGAGGAGGTCTGGCGGCATCTTCCCTGAACCACCGTCCGCAGAATCCATGCGGTGATGATCTGCACGGGGAGAGAACTCATGCATCGTAGATTCCTCTGGAATTGGGTCTCGGCTCTGGCGACGGCCTTTCATCCGGTGTGGGTTGGCTTGGAAGGGTTCCGGAAGGCCTCAGTGCTGAGCGCGCCGCTTCCGGCCGCCCGCCCGGGGATCCACCGGCTCCTGCCGGCGTGGTTCGTAACCGGTGCGGCCCCTGAGACCATGCCTTCTTCTCTCCTGCCGGAATGGTTCCAGGGCGCGACGGGCGCCGGATCGAAGGCAGCCCCGTCTTCCGCGTCGGCGGCGTCTTCAGGGGGAGCCGCCTCGATCCTGCCCTCGTGGTTCCACCATCCGCGTTCCGCGCCGGAATTCAACGGCTCCGGATCGGAGGACCACCACACCATCCCCGAATCCGGGGTGACGGTTCTGGGACCTGCCGGGCCGATCCACCATTGCGACGTGGTCACTTTCACCATCGTCGCCGCCAATGACCCGTTCACCGCCACCAACGTGATCATCACCAGCACGATGCCTCCCGGCTTCACGCCGACGCAGATCGTCTTCCCCGTCGGCACAGTAGGCCCCAACCAGGTCATCACCCGCCATGCCGTCTTCTCCGCCACCTGCTCGGCAGTCTCCGGGCAGAACATCGTCACCCTCACCCAGGACGGATATGTCCCCATCGTCCGCTACACCGATTTCGTCGTCAACCCCGGCGCCATCACCGTCCGCAAGGAGCCGGCCGTCGTCCAGGCGAAGGCCGATGAGGTGGTCACCTGGACCGTCTACGTGGAGAACACCGGTTACGGCACCGTTTCCAACGTCCGGGTGACGGATACGCTGGGGAGCGGGCTGCAGTATGTCTCCGGCCTCACCTCCGCCTACTTCATTTCCATCCCCGTCGGCGGCGTGGTCACGTTCCCCATCGCCGCCCGCGTCGTCGGCTGCTCCGGCCTGGAGAACGTGGTCACCGCCACATGGGGCTGCAACGGCGAGGCGTGCCTGACCCCCCAGACGGCCAAGGGGGCGGTGGACCTGCAGATGAGCAACCCGGATCTGGAGTTCTCCCTCCCGGCTTTCAACATCCCCTACTGCGCGGGATCCCGCGTCTTCACCCTCCCGATCCGGAACGTCGGCGACGGCACGGCCTACTCCGGCACCCTGAGCGTGGATCTCTCTCCCTTCAGCGTGACCGTCGCCCCGCCCGCGGCGTATTCCGGCGGTGCGTTTCAGCTGCCTCCGATCGGGCCCGGGGAGACGTATACCCTCGTCTTCACGCTGACGGTTCCCGCCGCGGTTTGCACGATGCCGCGCAGCGGATCCTTCCGCTTTGACCTGAACTACGCCGACCGCTGTGGCCATCCTTACACGGAATTGCCTCAATCGGCCTCCTGGACCCTGGGGAGCGCCCCCGAGCTGAGCGTGGCCAAATCCATGCCCCGGGAGGTGTATCGCGGGGAGACGGTCACGGCCACGATCACCGTGAACGCCAGCGGCCTGACGGGGACGATCGTCGTCACCGACCAGGTGCCGGCAGGCTGGAGCGTGGTGAACCCGGCGGGCGGCAACGTGTTCACCATGGGCGGTGTCACCTACATCACGTGGACCCTGAGCGGCTCCGCCGTCCTCACCCCGGTTTTCGCCACCCCCAGCACGGATGGCTGCGGTTTCTGTGGGGGCGAATTCGTCAACCGGGTCACCGCGGCCGCCCGCGATTGCCAGAACTGCCTCCAAACCGCCACGGCAGAGGCCCGGACCTACCTCCAATGCCATGAGCCGGTGGCCCTTTCCTTCAAACAGGTCTCCGGCCCAGCGGAGATCTGCACCAGCCCGGCCTTCACCTACACCAACATCTACACCTTTGCCAGCACCTTTATCGTCACCCCCACCTGGCAAGGGATGGTGTTCACCGAGACCCTCCCTTACCAGACCTACGTCCCTGGCAGCGCCTCGGTCTGGGTGAGCAACACCTCTCTGGCCTGCGCTGCTGTCTTCTCCGCGTCCGTGGTGGGTGGGATGCTGGTGATCTCGAACATCTCTCCCACCTGCCCGATCGACGTCCCGGGAGCCACGCTGCGGATCTCTTACCAGACTGCGGTGGCTGAACCCGCCGCCTGCTCCGACTTCGAATGGTATGACTGGTCCTACCTCCACCTGGGGGTGACCGGCAACGCAGCGTGCGCCGCCGACGGCGTGATCGAGGAAGGGGTCTTCGTCCAGACTCAGGCCCCAGCCATGAGCCTCTCCCTCTCCGGCCTGCCAGCAAACGTCTCTTCATGCGGTATCTACACGGTCGCTTTGACAGCCCAGCGGACCTCCGCCGTTCCGGCGTATGACGTCGTCCTGGACGTGCCGACCAGCACGTATGCGATCCTGGAGGTCCTGGGGTTCTCCGGCGCCACACCGGTCTACACGGAGACAGATGCCCTGGGCTATCACTGGTATTACTCCGACGCCTTCGCCACGGCGACCACCGGGACGGTCCAGTTGCGGGTGCAGTTGCGCTGTGGAAGCGGAGCCGCGCCCTTCCCGGGGACCCTGCGCTACGACAACCGCTGCGCCGACAACGAGGTCTATCGGGAGCGATGTTCGGTGGGCGGCACACTGGGCTCGCCGCTTATCATCAGGCCGCTCCCCATCCTGACCAAGTTCCCGGAGGTCATCTACGCTCACGGGGATGTCGTCACCTGGACGCTCATCGCCTACAACTCCGGCGCTGGCCCGGCCTACAGCGTGGTGCTGACTGATGCGCTGGGCAGCGGCCTGCGCTATGTGAGTTCCACCATCACCTCCACGCTGGGCTCGGTGGCC
>NZ_JANWXB010000270.1 GCF_025055495.1 Thermoflexus sp.
ATGATGCCTTCGCGCATCCGATCCCGGACTTGGCGGCAGCGGAGGAGATCCTAAGTCATCTTCCCCTGGAAGCTCACGATACTCTGTGGTATATCCGAGCCCATGCCGACTGGGCCGATCCGTTCGATCGGATCGATCAGGCGTTGCGGGCGCGCTATCCGGTGCGGATGGAGGTCTTCCCGGAGAAAATCCGGATCCGCGCCTATGCGCTGCGGTGGACGTGGCCAGTGCTCCCCTCGGAGGCTCACCCGGTAGGGCATCGTTTCACCTCAGGCTGGATGCTGGTGGGCTTCCACCATGCTGGGAAGGACGGCGTCGCCCCTCGACGATGGGGGGTCTTCCCGCCGACCCGACAACTGCATTTGACGCTCTACTGGCGTCGTTTCCCGGACGCCGATAGGAATGTTCAGCTTCAGGCCCTCCTGGTTCATTCCGATGGAATCACCCGGATCGAAGGGGCTTCGCCGCAGGGGGGCGTGCTGGAGCGGTATCCGCCCTCGAGCTGGCCCGCGGGCCTGGTCGTTGTGGACGATCGGGATTTCTTCCTGCCCGCAGAGACGCTTCCCGGGCGGTATCGCCTGATGGTCGTCGTAGGCCATCCAACGGGATCCATGGAGTCTTTGACACTGGATACGATTGAGGTTCGATGATACTAATGATAAACGGATGCAGTCCATGGCCGCTCATATCCCGAAGGGCTCGAGGGATTCAGCTAGAGGTGAGATCCTGGATGTTTGTCTTTCTCTAGCGGCGCTGGGTCTGGGCCTTGCGCTGCGGATGTTCCGGCTTGCCACGCCCTCGCTGCGCGGGGATGAGGCCTTCTCCTGGATGATCGCCCGCCAGGATCCGGCCGCTATCCTCCGGTTCATCTGGGAGGCTCGGGAGCCTCATTCCCCCTTGCACTTCCTGTGGATGAAGGCCTGGATGGAGCTGGCCGGCGATTCGGAATTCGCACTGCGGTTCCACGCGCTGTTCCTTACTTTCCTGATCACGCCCCTGGTCGGCCGGTGGCTCCATGCCCTCGGGCAGCCCCGGCGGATCGTGAGGCTGGGGATGATCCTGGCCAGCTTGCACCCCTATCTGATCTGGCAGAGCCAGGACGCCCGCCAGTATGGAACGCTGGCCTTCTTCGGCATCGCAGAGCCCCTGGCGCTGATGCGCGCCCTGCGCACAGACCGACGACGGGATTGGGTCCTCTTTGTCCTGATCGGGACGCTGGGCGTGTATTATCATTACAACCTATTGATCCTGCTGGCGCTGCAGGCCATCCTAGTCAGCGCTTTCTGGCGTCATCGTCTTCGATCCGGGGTGATCGCACTGGGGGGCATCCTTCTCCTGAGCGTTCCGGCCCTGGTTCTGGCTGTTCATGCGCTGGCTCCTTATTCCGGGACCGCCCAGCGCGCTCCCTCGCTCTTCGAAGGCCTGAGCCAGGTCGCGCGGACTTTCACAGTGGGGAGCACTGGGGACGGATGGCCGGCAACGCTCGCCACCACGCTCTGGGCACTTGGGGCATTCCTCGGGGGCGCCCGCTTACTTCAGATCTCCCGAGCGGATGGCCTCTGGATCATCGCGCATCTTGTCACCCCCGTGCTGGTGGCCTTCCTAGTGGCCCAGCGCCGGGCGGTCTTCGCGCCCCACTATATGATCACGGCGCTTCCGTTCTGGATCCTGCTGACCTCCATCGGGATGGGGCAGCTTATGACGGGAGGACGCCGGCACCGGGCCTTTTTCACTGTTTGCATCGTGGGGATCGGGGTCGGCGTTGTCCAGAGTCTGGCTCACCACTACCTGAATCCCCGATACACCAAGAGCCCGCCCATGCGGGAGCTGGTAGAGGCGCTGGATCAGGCGGCGAAACCGAGGGATTACGCGCTGATCACCTTCCCGGATCCCACCTTCTCGTATTACCATCAGGATGGCATCCCATGGGGAATGCTCCCGGCCTCTCAGCCGTTCCGACGGGAGGAGACCATGGCCGCTTTAGAGCGCCTCGCTCAGCAATATGATCACATCTGGCTGATCCCGGTCCATTTGCCGATGTGGCCGGGCTCAGAGGAGGTAGAGCGCTGGTTGCGCCTGCATGCGGAGCTCCTTGAGGAACGGGCTTTTGGCCCCTTGCGATTGCTGGCCTTCCGGCCAGCCCCGCGCGCCCTGGCCGCAATGCAGAGGGTTGAGGCGCGGTGGACTGATGGGGTAGAGCTGGTCGCCTTCCGAATCACGCCGGAGGGCGAGATCTCCCCTGGGGGGGTCCTACGGATCTCCACCGCATGGCGCCGCTGGGAGACCGTTCGAGAAGAACACAGCGTGTTTATGCATCTTCTGGACGAAGAAGGCCAGCTGGTGGCCCAGGACGACCATCCGGTAGGCCGCGGACTTTATCCCTCCATCGCCTGGTCCGAGGGGGAGGTCATTTTTGAGCGCTTTGAAATCCGGATGCCCGGGGGAATCGCTCCGGGGCGCTATCGGCTGGTCATCGGTCGATACAATTGGGAAACGCTGGTTCGCATTCCGATAGGCTCCTCCGATCATCTGGAGCTCGAATGGATTGAGGTGCGCCCATGATCACGCGGCGAGATGTCGGGTGGGCGATCGGTCTCTGGGCGCTTGCCTTCTCGGTCTACTTCCTCACGTATTCCGGTTACCCGATCAGCGACGATGAGCGGGCGATGTTCGTTTCTGCCTCCAGTTTCCAGAAGATCGGCCGCTTCACCATCCATCCCCTCTACTATCTGGGTGTAAAGCCCGGCAGCGCAAACGTGGGGATGTATACGGTCGCAGGGGAGATGGTTCCCAACTACGAGCCCGGGCAGATCCTTGCGATGATCCCCCTGCTGTGGCTGAGCGATGGGCTAGGGACCGGCCGCTTTCAAACCGCGATGCTGGTCGGTCCGGTGGTGGCCGCGGCCGCGGCCAGCG
>NZ_JANWXB010000395.1 GCF_025055495.1 Thermoflexus sp.
ACCGAAGGTGTCGGATCAAACCCCCACATTCTTTGTAGGCTGGATGTTGGACGAGCTCGCGATTCCCCTCTCGGGGGAGGTTTGGAGGCCAGGTGGATGGCCTGTTTGTCCGAAGTCGGATTTTAGATCCCATAAGGAGGAAATCTGCCCAGTGATCCAGGCTCTGGAAGCATTTATCGAGGCCCACACTCGCCAGGTGGAGCCGCTGGTCATCGCCCAGTCGGAGGCCTACTGGCGCTTCACCACAACGGGACGGAAGGAAGATGAGGAGGAATACGCCCGGCTGACGGCGGCCTTGCGCAAGGTCTACGCCGATCGCCAGGCCTTCGCCCGGCTTCGTCAGTTGATGGAGGCGGTCGGCCTTCTGAAGGACGGTGCCTTCAGCCCGAACCCCGAGGTCCCTCCCCTCCTCGCCCGCCAGGCCCGTATCCTCTACGATGATTTCCGCGGCCTCCAGATCGACCCCTCACTCATCGATGCCATCACCGACCTGGAGAAGGAGATCGAGAGCACCTTCAATACCTTCCGGGCCACCCTGCGCGGAAAGCCGGTCACGGACAACCAGATCCGCCAGATTCTGCGGGCTTCCACAGATCCGGCGCTGCGTCAGGAGGCCTGGGAGGCCAGCAAGCAGATCGGCGCCCAGGTGGCCGAGCGGCTGCTCCGCCTCGTCGATCTCCGGAACCAGGGAGCTCGCCAGGTCGGCTTCGACAACTTCTACACGATGAGCTTGGCTTTGGCTGAGCAGGACGAGGGGGAACTGTTCCGCCTGCTGAGCCAGCTGGACCAGCTCACCCGCCCCCTGTTCGCCGCCTACAAGGCCGAGCTCGACGCCGAGCTGGCCCATCGCTTCGGGATCGATCCCCATGAGCTGCGACCCTGGCATTACAGTGATCCCTTCTTCCAGGAGCCTCCGGAGACCGGAGATCACCTGAGCCGCCTCTTCGAGGGCTGGGATCCCATCGCCCTCTCCCGCGCCTTCTATACCGCCATCGGGCTGGACATCGAGGACATCCTGGCGCGGAGCGATCTTTACGAGCGGGAAGGGAAGCAACAGCACGCTTACTGTATCCACATCGACCGCAAAGGGGATGTGCGGATCCTGGCCAACCTCCAGCCCGACGCCTACTGGACGGAGACGATGCTCCACGAGCTCGGGCACGCGGTCTACGATCAACACATCGACCGCAACCTTCCCTTCCTTCTGCGAACACCGGCCCACATCCTCTCCACCGAGGCCATCGCTGTGCTGATGGGCCGCCTGATCTACTATCCGGCCTGGTTGAGGCGCTATCTGGGCCTGGAGGAGGAGATCCTGCAAGGGGTGCTTCCTCAGGCCCTCCAGCGCAACCGGGCCAAGCTGCTAATCTTCACCCGATGGGTGCTGGTGATGGCCCACTTTGAGCGGGCCCTGTATCAGAACCCCCGCCAGGATCTCAACCGCCTGTGGTGGGATCTGGTAGAGGAATTCCAGATGGTCCGCCGCCCCCCGGGGCGGGATGCCCCCGACTGGGCCGCGAAGATTCACCTGAGCACGGCCCCGGTGTATTACCATAACTATCTGCTGGGGGAACTGGCGGCCTCCCAGCTGCTGATGACGCTGCGGGCTCGAATCGGGGAAGATGAAACCTGGATCGCCTCCCCAGAGACCGGGGCGTTCCTGATCCAGCGCTATTTCCGGCCCGGGCGGTCGGTGGATTGGAACACCCTGCTGGTCTTCGCGACCGGATATCCGCTCTCGCCCGAGCCGTTCGCGCGGGATCTTCACGCCTAAGGCTCGCGATGGCGGCATCCCAAACGGCCGCCGCCGGCGCTGCCGCGCTTTTCCGAGGCGGAGCTCTATGAGATTGGGGAAGCCGCCTTCCGCAGCTCAGGATATTCCGGGGGCGGGTGAGAATGGCAGAAGCGGCCTCGCCCCCAAACTTTCCAGGCAGGGTTTTCCTGCCGACGGATGAGGGATATAGCGGGACTGGCTCCCTGTATCCCTTAGGGAAGAGGGAGTCCGTCCAGGAACTCGCCCATCGGGATGGATCGCGCCCCCCCGTTCGCTCGGCCGGTATTTATGGGTGGGCGGGGCCGCCAAGGGCAGCCCGTCCACCCATAAGATGAGATAAGGAACTTGAGAGGCGGGATGACCTCCGGGATCCCATGGCTTCAGATCCTCACGGGCATCGGCATTGCCGGGATCGTCCTGGCGCTGATCCTCGCTTTCCGGGCATGGCGGGAAGCACGCCTCGCCCGGTATTTGATCCTTCGCCGCAGCGCCAGCCGTCGCGCCCGCCAGTGGTTCTGGATCGCGGTCGGGTTGGCCCTGGGCATAAGCGCCCTGAACGGGGTCATCCGCTCCGGATTCCAGCTGCCTTTTGAGATCCCCCCGCCCCCATGGGCCGGGTGGTTCTCTCCTTCCCCGATAGCCACCCCTTCCCCGATGCCCTCCCCAACGGTTAGCCCCTTTATAGAGATCTCACCAACCCCCCTGCCCACACCGCATCCGACCGCCTCGCCGACGCCCTCGCCGTCGCCTTCCCCCTCGCCGACGATGCCGCCCTATCCGCCCACATTGTTGACGCCGATCCCTCAGGCGGTGCCCGCGCCGCCGAACGCCCGGTTCTTCGACCTGGCGCTCACCGACGCCTGCGACGAGCGAGGGCGACCGATCCGCATCCCCTCGCCGCCGCCGACGGTGTTTCCGACCCGCACGATCCGGATTTGTGGGCGGTTCCAGGTGGAGAACATGCCGGCGGGCGCCGCGTGGACGGTCGCCTGGTATCGGGATGGGGCCCTGGAGGATAGCAGCACCCTGCTCTGGAATGGGGCGCCCGGGCTTCCGGGCTACATCTACAACACCCGGCCGGAAGGCTTCCCGCCCGGCCAGTGGGAGGTCCGCCTTTACATCGAGGATCGTCTTCAGGTCCGCGTGCCCTTCGAGGTGCGCTAAAGGTCTTTCCGCTGTGAACAGCGCGACGGTCGGCACCGCCTCGGCCATCGGCTCCAGCTTGGCCCCCGCTTTGGTTGCGCCCACGCCGCGCTTGCTCGGCTCCGTTGGATCTTAGGCGGTTTCGACCGGGCGCCCGTCGGGGTTTATGGGACGCGAGGGGTTGGATGCTCCCGCCCTCTGTCCACCGCCCGAAGGGATCGTAGGCGCAGCGCGCGAAGGCCCTACTGGGGTCGGCGATGAGCGTTGATGACCGTCGGTATGTTGTCTGAGATTGCAACGTCAGTGGGCAAGGGGAAGCGAAAGTCGCAGAAGCGACCGAGGCGTTTCCCCTTCAGGGTTGTCGCTGACAATGGATGAGGACGGGACGGCAGCGGGGGTGCCTCGACAGGGGATGGAAAAGACACCGATGCAAGGCCTTTCCGCTTCCTGCCTATGAAGCCGGCTGGAGCGTCTTTTCCAGAGACCATCCGCCGGCCCTCATGACCTCGATCGGGATGCTCTCCTGATCCGGGTGGAAGACCAGGCGGGCGCGCCCCTCCAGGACATCCAGGACGTCGCCCATGGCGTCGGCCAAGGCCACCGGACGACCCAGCGCGCGGGCGATGTCCAGCGGCGTGCGATCGTCCAGCGAGACCCCCTCCGGATGATCGAACATGATCCGCGGCAGAACGACCACGTCTCCCAGCGGCCGGGCCGATAGCTGGGCGATGACGTCCTCCGCCATCAACAGGCCCGCTACAGTGATCGTCTCGCCCAGCCGGGTGTTCGCCACGGGGACCACCTCCAGGGCCGCTCCGGTGCGACCGCTGAAATCCCGGGCCACCCGGGCCAGGACCGGCGCGAAAAGGGCGCCGGTGGCCAGGGTGGCGCAGCGCCCCCTCAGCGTTTTCCTCCGCCGGCGCAACGCCTGCTTCACCCGTCGGTAATCCTCCAGGAAATCCCGCACCATCCCCAGGCCGTTCTCCTGCAATCGCAATCCGTCATAGGCCGCCTTCGAAGGCACCGGACGGCCGGTGAGGAGATACCATTCATCGGTGGCGTAGACGAAGCGGACGCCCAGGCGACGGCGGAAGACCCGCTGCCACGCATGGACTGCCCGCAACACCTGTTGCGCTTCCTCGATCGTGTTCGGCCGGACCCCGTAACGCTGGAAGCGGGTGATCCCTACGGGGACCACGCTGACGGAACGCACGTGGGGCCATAGGGTGGCCAGATCGAAGACGCTGCGCTCCAGGTGCGCTCCGTCGTTCAGGCCAGGGGTGACCACGATCTGGGTATGCATCTCGATCCCGTGATCCGCCAGCCAGCGCAGTTGGGCCATGATGTCGGGCGCGCGGGGGTTCCGCAGCACCTGCCGACGAACCTCAGGGTCGGTGGCGTGGACGGAGATGTAAAGGGGGGAAAGGCGTTGCTCGACGATGCGCCGCCAGTCGCGTTCCGTCAGGTTGGTCAGGGTGACAAAGTGCCCATACAGGAAGGAGTAACGATAGTCATCGTCCTTGATGTAAAGGGTGCGGCGCATGCCCTTGGGCGTCTGGAGCACGAAGCAAAAGGTGCACAGGTTGTTGCAGCGACGGATGTCGATGTCAAAGGTCGGATGAGCGAAGGTTAACCCCAGCGGTTCTCCTTCCCGACGAAGCCCCGCCAGGATGCGCCGCCCTCCATCCCGGAGGACCTCGATGGCCACGTGATCCTCTACGGCGTAGAAGTGAACATCGATTACATCCTCCACCGGATGCCCGTTCACCCGCAACAGCAGATCCCCGGGCCGGACCCCCACGCGCTCCCCCCAGCTGCCGGGTTCCACTCGGAGAACAAGGCCCGCCGGCTCCTGGGGCCGCGGCCGCTCCGGGATGCAGAACTCTGGTGGAACGAACAGCGTCGAAGACATCGCAAGTCCCCCGCGAACCTAATCCAATATCCTAAGGTAAGGAAAATCCGGGGCAATGTCGCTGTGCCCCGATCGTCACAGGGCCATCACCGCCGAAGGCGCCAGATAGGCAAAGTCAAACCGAACCGGATCCCCGGGCTCCCGACCTGGGATGGGCATCAGGCGAGCGGTGAGGGGCTTCCCCAGGCGGACGCTGAGCGCGCGCAGGTCCTCCAGCACCCGCGCCAGCGCTTCCTCGGAAACGGATCCGGGCAGGGGAAGGGTATCCAGACCGGTTCCGCA
>NZ_JANWXB010000398.1 GCF_025055495.1 Thermoflexus sp.
CCCCGCCCCCCCCCCCCCCCCCCACCCCCAAAACCCCCGGAAAGCTCGAAAGTCGCCCATGGCATGAGCTGATTTCAAAGATGAGATCCTATGAACTCCGAGGGAAGGAGCGCATCGATGCTCTCCCGGGTGCTTTCAGCAGTGGTGGTTCTTTCACTACCAGCGGTGTTGCTCCTGCTGAACGTCCGGCTGTTGATGAACGACTGGTTTATTCGCCTGGAATACGCGCGGCCGGATTTTCCCCCGGACCTCTATGGGATGAGCCCGGAGGAGCGGCTGGAGCTGGCCCTGACCGGGCTTCGCTCGGTGACCCAGCCGCCCGGGGCGAGCATCCTGCAGGAGGTCCGCTTTGCCGATGGACGGCCGGCGTTCAATGAGCGGGAGATCCGACACATGCAGGACGTATACGTTTTGCAGGGCATCGCCTTCCGGGTGGGCCTGATCCTGGCCCTGGCGCTTATCGGGGCCTGGGTGTGCCTCTGGTTTTCCCCGGCCACCCGAAACCTGGCCTGGCAGAGCCTGAACCGGGGGGGCCTTCTCACCCTGGGACTGGTGCTGGGGATCCTGCTGGGCTTCCTGTTTAGCTTCGACGCCGCGTTCACCCTGTTCCACCGCCTGTTCTTCGAGGGCGATACGTGGCTCTTCCCGCCTACCGATACCCTGATCCGGCTCTACCCGGAGAAATTCTGGTTTGACGCGGCGGTGTGGATCGGCGGGCTGACCATCCTCGAGGCGATCGGGTTGATCCTCTTGGCCCGCTGGCGGCTTTCGCTTTGATGGAGGGTATAGACGCCCGAGGATCTTGAGGCTGGGGCGCCGCCGAAGGCGACGCCCTCGTGCTTTGTCCAGTTATCAACTGGGGGTTTAAGGAATCGAAGCCAGTCCGGAAGGCCATGGCCCCTCCCCCATGGCCCTATGGGCCGTGGGGAGGGGAAGAAAAAATCTTCCGGCTCCGCACCACCCCCCGAGTTTCATTATGAAAGATGGACAAAGCACCAGCCTCAAAGGATATTTCTTCTCCCCCTCCCTGAAGCTCGAGGGCCTTTCAGAACCTAACCTGTCATCCCAACCCATCCGGGTGAGATGCTCCATGCGCATTCTGATCACCGGCGCCGCCGGCTTTATCGGTTCCCATCTCTGTGACCGCTTCCTCGCGGACGGCCACGAAGTGATCGGCGTGGATAATTTCCTGACCGGGACAGCGGACAATATCGCCCATCTCATAGGGAACCCGCGCTTTCGCTTCATCCGTCACGATGTCACGCATTTCCTCTATGTGGAAGGCCCCATCGACGTGGTGCTGCACTTCGCCTCGCCGGCCAGCCCGGTGGACTATCTGAAATACCCTATTCAGACCCTGAAAGTGGGCGCCCTGGGGACCCACAACACCCTGGGCCTCGCCCGGGTCAAGGGGGCCCGCTATATGCTGGCCTCCACCAGCGAGGTCTATGGGGACCCCCAGGTTCACCCTCAGCCGGAAACCTACTGGGGCCACGTGAACCCCATCGGGCCACGGGGCGTCTACGATGAGGCCAAGCGGTTCGCCGAGGCGATGGTGATGGCCTACCACCGGGTGCACGGGGTGGACACCCGGATCGTGCGCATTTTCAACACCTACGGCCCCCGCATGCGGCTGGACGACGGCCGCGTGGTGCCGAACTTCATCGGCCAGGCCCTGCGCCGGGAATCCCTGACGGTCTACGGCGACGGCTCCCAAACCCGCAGCTTCTGTTACATCGATGATCTGGTGGAAGGGATCACGCGGCTCCTGGAGGTTCAAGAGCACGAGCCGGTGAACCTGGGCAACCCGGAGGAGGTGAGCATCCTCACCTTCGCGGAGATCATCAACCGCCTCACCGGGAACCCAGCGGGGATCCGCTTTCTGCCCGATCGCCGCATCCCGGGAGATCCCCAGCGTCGTTGTCCGGACATCACGAAAGCCCGCCAACGCCTGGAATGGAGCCCCCAGATCCCCCTGGAGGAAGGCCTGCGACGGACTATCCGATGGTTTGAGGAACGGCTACGCTCCGCAGCCCTCGCGGATGCTGGATCCCGTTATGGGGAGTGAAATGGGCGCTGATATGCCCTACTGGAAGTAAAACGGACACTAACGTGCCTACTACGAACTAAGGTCCGTTTGTAATCGAGGCGATGGCTTTCGATTATCTGCCCGGAAGCTAGGCGTCGGACGTGCGGTGCTGGGGAGGGCGGGGTGGGGTCGAGCGGATTTCTTAGAATCCCTAGAAGAACATCGGAATCCCATGGAACGATGGATCCAGGGTCTCGGGTTCAGGGGTCGATCCTTTGCGTATGAGCTCGGCTGGGGCCTGATCGCGCTGGGCGCGGGCGGGCTGCTGGTCGCGCGGCCGGAGCTGCTCCTCGTCGGCCTAGCCGGGCTCGGGTTGATCTTTCTCCTGAGAGCCCCTGAAATCGCGCTGAGCGCCGCATTGATCACCGGCCCGCTGACGCCGCTGGAAAACGAGCTCTTCCGCCCGCCCCTCCCTAGCGCCCAGATCTTCCTGGGCCTCGCCCTCTTCGCCTGGCTCTGGCGCGGGCTGGCCCAGCGCGATCTCCGGCTCCCCCGCTGGGGGTGGGGTGGGGCGTATGCGCTCTTCCTCGGCTATGCCCTTGTTTCCCTGCTGTGGGCCCCCTCGTGGGAGGAGGGGATCCCGGAATGGATCAAGTGGGCGCAAATCGGGCTGGTGGCGATCCTCGTCCTCACCGCCCCGCCCGGCCTCCCCCGCCTGCTCCTGGGGGCCGCCCTGCTCTCCGGGGCCCTCCAGGCGGGCATCGGGATCTGGCAGGCGTTCCTCCGGGGGACCGGGCCGGAGCATTTCCGGCTCCCCGGCCTCCCCTTCTATCGGGCCTACGGGACGTTCCAGCAGCCCAACCCCTTCGCCGGGATGATGGGGCTGATCGCGCCGGTCGCCCTGGGCCTCGCCTTCGGATGGCTTCGCCATCCCCAGCGGTCCGTCCGCGAGGGGATGCTGGGGCTGGGGAGCCTGGCCATCGGCGGCCTAGCCCTCCTGGCCCTGATCGTTTCCTGGTCCCGAGGCGCGTGGCTGGGAGCGGCTGTCGCCATGGGGACGCTGATCCTGATGCTGCCCGCCCGAAGCCGCTGGGGGATCGCCGCGCTAACGGCGCTGGTCCTCTCCGGAGCCCTCCTGTGGGCCGCCGGATGGATCCCGGCGCCCGTTCAAGCCCGCCTGGCCGGGGCGGCGGAAGAGCTCCGGATTGCCGACGTGCGCGGGGTGGAAGTGAACGAGGCGAACTTCGCCATCATCGAGCGGCTGGCCCACTGGCAGGCGGCGGTGGGGATGATTCGAGACCATCCCTGGCAGGGCGTGGGCTTCGGGAACTACGCCGCCGCCTATCCGGCTTACGCCCTGATCCGCTGGCCCAACCCACTGGGCCACGCCCATAACGTTTACCTGAACGTGGCCGCGGAGACCGGGCTGATCGGCCTGCTGCTCTACCTGTGGCTCTGGTTCGCCATTGGGGTTCAGACCTGGCAGGCGTGGCGGCGGAACACCGGCTGGCGGAGGGGATTGGCTGCGGGCGTGATGGCCGCGTGGGCGCATTTGCATGTTCATCAGTTCTTCGATAATCTTTACGTGGCGAATTTACCCTTGCTGATCGCCCTGTATGGGGCATGGGTGGAGCTCCTGAACCAGGAGGCGGTGAAATCCGGATAGATCAAAGAACCAATTCATTGGCCAAGCGCAACCCCCGGGCTCTCTCGGGGTTTGGGGCTGGGGCACCGCCTTCGGCGGTGCCCCAGCCTCGTTGGATTCACCGCCCCCAGTTGCCCATGGCGCTCATTTGGCGATGGAGCCAAGCCCCTTCGGCGCCCGGCCCCACCTGAAAGCCCTTCGAGGGGAACGCTGGGGGTTGAGGCCGCCTTTCATCCCCTCCAACCCCAAGCGCTCCTCATCCATTTATGGGGCGATGGACTGTTTGCCTGTTCCCCCATGCCCCGGGAGGGGGATATCGCAAGCCAGCAGTGTTCTACTGCTAACTGATGAGGAGTGGGGCGTCCATGCCCCCCGAGGCCCTTCGGGCCTCGGGGGGGGGGGATTTTTTAGATTTTGTACGGGCGAGGCC
>NZ_JANWXB010000414.1 GCF_025055495.1 Thermoflexus sp.
GGCCTCGCCCCCGCAAGACCAGCAAAAATCGACTTAAATCGGCGCGATGGCCCCGATGGTGCTCCCACTGGGGATGTGAAGATCGGGGAAATCCTCAGGGGCCACATCACCGGCGATGATGCAGTTGCGGCCCACGCGGACATTGGGGGGGATAATGGCGTTCTTGCCGACCAGCGTTAACCCGGACGAGAGATCCCCCAGCCGGTTGGGGCTGTAGTCCATCCCGTAGCCCAGATGCGCCTCCGCCCCCACGATCACATTCTTGTCCACGATGCAGCGATCCACCACCGCCCCCGGCTCAATGACCGAATCCGTCATCACCACCGAGTAGCGGACCACCGCCCCGCGCCTCACCCGGACACCCGGCGAGAGCACGCTGTATTCCACCGTCCCCTCGATGATGCAGCCGTCGGAGAGCAGGCTGTGGGCCACGTGGGCGCCGGTGCGGATGTTGACCGGCGGCCGCTCCTCGCTGCGGGTGTGAATGATCCATTCCCGGTCGTGAAGGTCCAGCGGTGGGTTATCCGCCAGCAGATCCATGTGAGCTTCCCAGTAAGCCTGCACCGTCCCCACATCCACCCAGTAACCGCTGAACCGGTAGGCGTAAACCCGATAGGCCTCGATCATGCGGGGGATGATATCCTTCCCGAAATCGTGACTGCTGTTGGGATCCCGCGCGTCTTCGATGAGGACTTCTCGCAACACCTCGGGGCGGAAGACATAGATTCCCATGGAGGCCAGGGTTCCGCGAGGGCGGATGGGTTTCTCCTCGAAGCGGATCACCCGGCCGTCCTCATCGGTCTCCAGGATGCCGAACCGCGAGGCCTCCTCCGGGGCCACGTGGAGGGCGGCGATGGTGAGGTCGGCGTTCTTTTCCGTGTGCAGGCGGATCATCGGATTGTAGTTCATTTTGTAGATATGGTCGCCCGCTAGGATCAGGACGTGGGTCGGCCGATGGTGGGCGATGAAGTCCAGGTTCTGGTAGATCGCATCCGCCGTCCCCTGATACCAGTCGGAATCCGCCCGCCCCAGATAGGGGGTGAGGATCCAGACCCCGCGATGGAACCCGTTCAGGTCCCACGGCGCTCCACTGCCGATGTGCTCATGGAGAGAGCGAGGCCGGAACTGGGTGCATACGCCGACAAGGTAGATCCCGGAGTTGACACAGTTGGAGAGGGTGAAATCAATGATCCGGTATTTGCCCGCGAAGGGGACCGCGGGCTTGGCCCGCTTCTGGGTGAGAATGCTCAGGCGGGTGCCCTTGCCTCCCGCCAGGATCATTGCAACCGGGCGCATAGGGGATCCTCGTCTGCTTGACTGAACTTCGCTGGATGGAGTTTCGCCTTACCCAACTCGACTTTAGGCAAAGTCGGTATTACCCCTATTTCCCCTCACAACTCAAATCCCGCATCGGGGGTCGGCGCGGAAGACCATTCCTCCTTGCGTCTCTTCAGGCGATAGGGTTGGGAGCGCAGAAAACGGGTTTTGAGGCGAGGCGAGCGCTGATTTGTCTCTCCTTCCTTATGGATTATGCCATGCGATCGCCCGCCGGTAAAGGTCTTCGTAAGCCCGGGCGGAGGCGGCCCACGAGAAATCCTGGGCCATGGCCCGGCGCTGGACCGCCCGCCAGGCGGCCGGGTTCCGGTAGAGGGCCAGGGCGCGGTCCAACGTGGCCAGGAAGGCCTCCCCCGCGAAGGGGGTGAAGACGAAACCGGTGCCGTCCTCCTGCGTCACATCCCGGACGGTATCCGCCAGCCCGCCCACCGCGTGGACCAGAGGGAGAGCGCCGTAGCGCATGGCGATCATCTGGCCCAGGCCACAGGGCTCGAACTTCGAGGGCATCAGGAAGACGTCGGCCCCGCCGTAAAGCAGCCGGGCAAGGTTTTCGTCGAAGGCAAGCTGGACGCCGGCCTGGCCCGGGAAGCGGGAAGGCCATTCGGCGAAGGCCGCCTCATACTCCGGCATCCCGGTCCCCAGGACGGCCACCTGGACCTCCCGGGCGAACAGGGCGTCGGCGGTCTCCAGGAGGAGGTCCGCCCCTTTCTGCTCGATCAGTCGCCCGACGAAGGCCAACAGAGGGATCTCCTCCCGGAGGGGCAGGCCGAAGGCCTGCTGGGCGGCCCGCTTGTTCTCCGCCCGCCGTTCCAGGGTCCCGGCGTCGAAGCAGGCGGCCAGGGCGGGATCCGAACGGGGATCCCAGGCTTCGGGATCGAGGCCGTTGAGGATGCCGAAGAGCCGATCAGCCCGGCGCTGGAGCAGAGGCTCGAGGCCGAAGCCGAATTCGGGGGTCAGGATTTCCTGAGCGTAGCGGGGGCTTACGGTGTTCACGGCGTCGGCGTGCGCGATCCCGCGGGCCAGCCAGTTGACGTGGCCGGGCGGTTCCACCTCCAGCCGCCCTACGTGCTCGTGGATCCCCCCGAAGGCCAGGAGGGCGTCACCGGTGATCCCCTGGTAGGCCATATTGTGGATGGTGAAGACCGTGGCGATCGGCCGATAGAAGCGATCCCGTCGGCCGGCGGTGGCCAGCCAGAGGAAGAGGAACCCGGTGTGCCAGTCGTTGCCGTGGAGGACATCCGGCCGTTCGTCGAAGTGATGGATGAAGGCCAGGACCGCCCGGCAGAAGAAGACGAAACGCTGGGGATCGTCGGGATAGCCATACACCTCATCGCGGCCGAAGTAATGTTCATCCCAGATGAAGTAGGTGGGAACGCCGGTGGCTTCGCTGATCTCCGCTTCCACCATGCGGGCCTCGCCGGTTAGGCCCACCGGGACCGGGAAGGGGGGACGGAGAGGGCGCAGGCCGTAAGCGGAGCCATCGATCGCCCGATAACGGGGAAGGATCACCCGCACGTCGTGGCCCAGGGCTCGCAACGCGCGGGGGAGCCCGTAGGCCACATCCGCCAGCCCGCCCACTTTCGCGAAGGGCGCCGCCTCGGCCACCACATAGAGGATCCGCATAGAAGACCTCCGCGAACGCTTCGTGGCTGTCTGGGAGCTGGGCCACGGGCCTTCAGGCCAGCCCCTAAAACGATTTTACCCTCTCTCTCTTCGGCCTTTGGACCACGCGGGGATTCCCTCTGAACGCAACTTGCAGCCAGGGGTCTCCTCCCCGAGGGGACAAAAAGATTGGGGGTAGGCGGCTTCGCTGCCTACCCCCAATCTCTTCATCCAAAACCCTTATGGCGCGAGCGCCTCGCGCACCCGCGCCGCTTCCCGGTCCCCCTCATCTCCTCACTAGGCGATCGCTCCGGCCTCGAGGAGCGGGCGGAGCCAGCCCCTCCAGGCCGGAGCGTTCCCTCAACTCTCCGGCGGGGGCTTGTGGGAGCCGTTGTTCTCACCCGACGAGGAGGCCTGCCGGCGTTGCCGCAGCTCTTCCATCCGCTTGGGGATCTCCCGGGGCGGGACCGGGGCGAGCCAGCAGGCGTCGGCTTCCACCTCCCGGCTCAGCCGGCGAATCGCGCCGTCCATATAGTAGACGGCGATGGCGACCACGATGTCCCGCGTCTCGGGATCCGACCGGATCCGCCGGCAGAGCTCGAAGGGATCGCCGTCCGGGAGGGTGTCGCCGATCAGCACCGCATCGGGACGACCCTCCCGGATCTGCTGCAGCGCCTCGGCCATCGTTGCGGCCTCCAGGAGCTCCACCTCGAACTTCCGCAGGCCGATGCGGTAGAGCATTCGCATATCGTCGTTTTCTTCCACAATTAGGAGTCTCATCGCCCACCTACGCGAAAGGGAAATAGGGGTAAGGATGGTTATCCCGCGGGGATCGGTGCTCGATCCACCGCGCGGCCGCCGCCGCGAAGTCGGTGAGATCCTTCGCCCGCACCTGGAGCAGCCACGTCCGCTCCTCCTCGGTCAGGTCGTAGCGGGCCAGGACCTCCGCCCGGCGGGAGCCCAACAGATCCTCCCGGATCCGCTCGTCGATCAGGGCCCAGCCCACCAGCTCATCGATCGCCGCCGCCGACATGGGTCGTTGCTCCTGGAAAGGATAATTGCCTCACCGGAACTATGTGGGGTTGCCGCCACCCGTCGGCGGGGTCGCCAGCCGGAACACCGCCGCCACCAGCCAGAGGGCGGTGAGGGCCAGGCGGAGGGCGTGGGGATGGGCCATCAGCCAGGTCGCCAGCGCGAGCCCACGGGTCTTCATGGCGCTTCCTCCAGAGAGGATTCTGGTTTCATCTTACGGGGGACCTCTCACGGAACTCTCACGGGGATGGCTAAGGATTTCTAACGATGCGGGGATCGATGGAAGGGGGAGCCCGCGGGGGCGGGCGGGGGCGAGGGCGATGCGGCGGAGGCGGGGCCGATGGCATGGCGCCCAAGGCGTTCCCCTCCGGCCCGGGATCAGAGGGTGTCCGAAAAATGGGTTGGAGGATTGAGGGGATGGGTCGGGAGCCTTCGGCGCATCCCCCAACCCCTTCGCTCAAGGGGTCGATCGATCCTGGGCCTGTAGAATCGATTCGTAAAGCGCCCGCGCCTCGGGGGAGGGCCGCAACCGGAGGTCCCGCTCCAGGCGGGCGGCATACTGGCGATAGAGGGCCAGGGCGGCGGCGGGCTGGCCCATGGACAGATAGCAGCGCAGGGCCCCCAGGCAGGCGGCCTCCAGATAGGGATCCACGGCGAGGGCCTGCTGGAACCAGGCCAGGGCGGCCGCGGGTTCCCCGGCCTTCAGGGTCCCCTCGGCCAGAGTCAGGAGGGCCTCCAGGTAGCGGGTCCGCAGCCGCTCCCGGAGCTCCACGGCCCATTCGGCGTTCCACCCGCTCAGGTAATCCCCCCGATAGAGCTCAGCTGCCGCCCGCAGATGGGCGAGGGCCTCGGGGGTCCCCCGGGCCGCCCGGGCCCGCCGCAGGTGTTCCTCGAACATGGCCACGTCATACCAGTGGGGCTGGCGCCGGTCGAAGGCGTAGCGGCCCTCCCGGAAGGCCAGGACCTCCCGCCCCAGGATCCGCTTGAGGCGCCACTTGGCCGAGTGGAACTGGCCGGTGAGGCGGGCGGGGGGGGCGTCGGGCCACAGGGCCGCGCCGATTTCCTCCCGGGTGGCCGAGTCCACCGTGAGCAGATAGAAGAAGAGCTCCCAGGCCTTCCGGGCCTCGGGCCAGGCCAGCGGCTGCCCCTCGATCCAGACCTCCCCCGGGCCGAAGGCCCGGATCTCCAGGGGCGGCGGGGCGGCCCGGGCCGGGGCCCGGCGGGACCGGCCGATCCGCCGCAGGGGGTCCCAGATCCGGGGCCACTCCACCCCCCGCCGCTCGGCCAGGCGGAAGAGATCCTCCGCCCGCCGGAGCTCCGGGAGGAGGGGGGCGATGAGGGCGTCCGGGCCGTGGAGGCGGGCCGCCTCGGCGAGTTGCTTCAGGGCCTCCCGCTGTCGGTGGGCGCGGAAGTAGGCCCGGGCCATCACGAAATGGGCCCACGCCCGGGTCGGGACATCGGCCTCCTGCAGCCGTTCCAGGGCTGGGACCATACGGGAGAGGCCCTCTAAGACCCAGCCGGCCTCCACCTCGGCCATCCCCCGGGAGAGGGCGGCCAGGGCGGCCAGGGGGCGCAGCCCCAGCTGGGCCGCCATCTCCGCCGCCTCCTGGAGGGCCGGCAGGGCCTCCCGGGGCTTCCCCTGCAGCCGCAACGTCCGCCCCATCCCCTCCAGCCCGTAGGCCATGAGGAAGGCGTTGCGGATCTCCCGGGCGATCTCCAGGGCCGCTCGGTAGGCCTCCAGGGCCTCCTCCAGTTGTTCCTCGTCCCGGGCCAGGTCCGCCAGACCGATCAGGAGAAACGTCTCCGCTCGCCGGTCGCCGACCTGGCGGGCCAGGCCTAGGCCCTCTTCGTAGTAGCGGCGGGCGGCCTCGAACTGGCATTGAGTGTAGGCCGTGTAGCCCACATTATTAAGAAGCATAGTCAAAGGGCGAGGATTCTCTAATGTTCTAGCTAGGGTTAGGGCCTCCTGAAGATAAAGATCCATCTCCACCAACCGGTCTTGGGCCCGCAGGGCCTCGGCGAGCTCGATCAGCGTGTTCACCAGATCCACCGGGGCTTCGAGGGCCCGGAACCGGGCCATCGCCTGCCGGAGATCGTGCTCCGCCTCCCGGGGGCGGCCCAGGGCGAGGCGGGCGAAGCCCCGGAGGCGATAGGCCGAGGCCATTGGGTGGGCCCACTCCGGCCGCCCGCGGGCGAGGGCGGCTTCGGCAGCGGCCACTGCCTCGGCGTAACGGCCCATCAGGTTCAGAGTCGAGGCCCGCTGGACTTCGATCTCCATTCCCGTGAGGCCATCCTCCGATCCGCAGACCGCCGCCGCCTGTTCCAGGAGAGCCAGGGCGGCCTCCGGCCGACCCGTATCGGCCAGCATCTTTGCCTGATAAAGGAGCAGACGAGGGGCCTGCCGAAGACGGTC
>NZ_JANWXB010000273.1 GCF_025055495.1 Thermoflexus sp.
TCTTTTGTGTTTTAACTTCTCCTCTTTCCCCACCCCCGCCGCCCCTCTCCCCATGCGTTTTGTTTTATATTTTTTGGGGGGGGGGGGGGGGGGGGCCCCCCACCCCCCCCCCCCCGCCCCCGAAACCCCTAAATCAAAAAAGCAAGAAATGAGGGATCTTCCTCTTTTGTTCCACCTGCATCATCCACAGGAGGTTATCTATGGGAATTCTTTTCCCATCCGATGCCTGGATCAAAGCCCTGATGGAGGAGGTCAATCGAAGCCCGGGCTACGCAGAGGCGGCGAAGAATTGGGAGGGGGATTTCTACTTCGTGGTGGAGCCGGAGGGACCGCTGACAAAACCGGTGGTGCTTTATATGGATCTCTGGCACGGCCAGTGTCGGGAGGCTTTTGAGGTGACCGATGAATCGGTCAAAAACCCAGCCTACCGGATGTCCGCCCCCTATTCCGTTTGGAAGCAGGTCATCCAGGGGAAGCTGGATCCGATCCAGGCGCTGGTGACTGGGCGGATCAAGCTAAAGGGGAATATGGTCAACATCATGCGCAACGTGCGGGCGGCCAAGGAGCTGGTGCTCTGTTGCACCCGCGTGCCCACGGATTTCATCGCGTGAGCCTTTAAAGCGCAAAAACCTGAACGAGGCCAGGATTCCAATGTGGTTCTTTAAGACCCCGGAGATCGTTTTCGGTGAGGACGCGCTTTCTTATCTGGAGCAACTGGAGGGGCGCCGGGCCTTTGTGATCACGGACCCCCATGTGCGGCGCCTTGGCCTGGTCAAGCCCGTGGAGGATCGGCTTCGTCGGGCTGGGCTCGACGTCCATGTGTTCGATGCGGTGGAGCCGAATCCCACCACCCATCTGGTCCACATCGGGGCCGATGTGATCCGCGCTTTCAACCCGGATTGGATCGTGGCGGTGGGTGGGGGTTCCGTGATCGACGCTGCCAAGGCGATCTGGGTGCTTTTTGAACGGCCAGATCTGGATCCGCTGGCGATCAGCCCGATGGAGCCGCTGGGCCTGCGGCGTCGCGCTCGCCTGATCGCCATTCCCACCACCAGCGGGACCGGCTCGGAGGCGACGTGGGCGATCGTTTTGACGGACCCGGAGGCGCGGCGCAAGCTGGGCGTGGGATCCCGTGAGAACCTGCCGGATATCGCCATCGTCGATCCGGCGATGGTCATGCAATTGCCGCCCCGTCTGACGGCCGACACCGGGATGGATGCGCTCACCCATGCTGTGGAAGGCTATGTTAGCACGTGGCGGAATCCCTTCAGCGATGCGATGTGCCTTCATGCAACCCGCCTGGTCTTCACCTACCTCCCTCGCGCTTATCAGCACGGAGCTAAGGATCCAGAGGCCCGAACTCAGATGCACCTGGCGGCGACGATGGCCGGGATCGGCTTCGGGAACGCGATGGTTGGCCTGGCCCACAGCCTGGGTCACGCACTGGGGGCGCGCTTTGATATCCCCCATGGCCGGGCCGTAGGTCTCTTTCTTCCTTATGTGATTGAGTTCAACGCACGGGTCGCCGCGGATCGCTATGCGGACCTCATGCGAGCCATCGGCCGGCCCAGCTCCAACGGCCCGGAGGCTGCCTTCCAGCTCTCCCGCGTTGTCCTGGAGCTTCTGGAAACCATCGAGCAGCCCCAGACGATCGCCGCATGCGGGATCCCAAGGGATGACTTCGAAGCGGATCTCTCGACGCTGATGGAATATGCGCTGGACGATCCCAGCACCCTGACTAATCCTCGAACCCCTACGGCGGAGGAGGTGGAGCACCTGTTCATGTATGCCTATGAGGGGAGGATGGTGGATTTTTAACCGATGAGGGTTACGCCTTAAGGGAGCTCCTCATCGCCTGAAAATAGCCTGCGCATTCGAACAGGAAGGAGAGTCCGATGCTGACCCACCTGGATGAGCGCGGACGGGCGCAGATGGTGGATGTGGGAGAGAAGGGAGAGACCCATCGGGTGGCCGTGGCCCGCGGGGAGATCTGGATGGCGCCTGAGACGATGGCCGCCATTCGGGAGGGGAACGTTCCCAAGGGGGATGTGCTGGCCGCCGCCCGGATCGCCGGGATCATGGCGGCCAAGCGCACGCCGGACCTGATCCCCCTCTGTCATCCCTTGCCGATCACCCATGTCCAGGTGGATTTCACCCTCCGGGATCCCGATGAGGCTCATCCGCAGCCCTGGGTGGAGATCACGGCGCGGGTGGAGACGGTGGCCCGAACCGGCGTGGAGATGGAGGCAATGACGGCTGTGATGGTGGCTGCGTTGACGATCTACGATATGGCCAAGGCATTGGACCGTCGAATGCGCCTGATGAACGTGCGCTTGATTGAAAAACATGGGGGGAAGAGCGGGGATCTCATCCTGGAGCCGTGAGAGGGAGGCGGTGGAGGCAACCCGCTGCATCTCGGGAAGAACCCATCATTTTGTCAACCGTGCTGGATCCATGGCGTGCTTGTAACAGGGCAGGCAGCCACCGAATCGGAGGGAACCCCTGATGGAGATTCAGATCCGTCTGTTCGCCACCCTGAAGGACCGGATCGGCCGTGAGGTGATCTCCGTCCGCGTCCCAGACGGCGCCTCGGTGGCCGATTTGCTGCAGGCGGTGGCGGAAACCTATCCGGCCCTGGGGCCCTATCTCCCTTCGACGATCGTGGCGGTCAATCATGAATTCGCCTTCCCGGAAGACACCTTGCAGCCGGGGGATGAGATCGCGTTGTTTCCGCCCGTCAGCGGGGGCGAGGAGGATCCTTCGCGGCCGGAGATCGTGGCAATTACGACGGAGCCCATCGATCTGAGCGCTTTGGTGCAAGCGGTGGCCACCCCACGAACGGGGGCGGTCGCGCTGTTTACTGGAGTGGTGCGGGGCGAGGAGGGGGATCGTCGGGTGAAGTTCCTGGAATACGAGGCCTATCTGCCTATGGCAGAGGCCAAGATGCGCCAGATCGTCGCCGAGATCCGGGGGCGGTGGCCTTTAATCCATGGCATCGCTCTGGTGCAGCGGGTTGGGCGGATGGCGGTCGGGGAGATCACTGTGGCGGTGGCAGTCTCCTCTGGGCACCGTCACGAGGGGATCTTCGAGGCCGCTCGGTATGGGATTGACCGATTGAAGGAGATCGTGCCGATCTGGAAGAAGGAAATCGGCTCCCACGGCGAGGTATGGATCGAGGGCCACTATCAACCTTCGCCAAGGGATGTCTCACGCTCCCCCCGCGATGGATGAAAGGGCCCAGGTCGATAGAGGCCTCTGTTCTTTATTTTATTTTTCTGGGGGCATAGGCCGTCTTCGACGGCCCACATCCCTGGAAAACTTCGCGGAGAGGGGGGAAAGGGGGGTGGGGCGGTGCCTGCGGCCCCATGGACCCGAGCGCAGGCCAGCTTTCCGTGAGCGCCTGAGGGGTCTTGCCCGCTTCAGAAGGCGCCTAACGGGATCTATCCCGCATGTTATGATCATGGATGGGGTAAGGCATGCCTTGCCCCATCCATGATCCGGATCCATCCCATTCCAGGAGGCCCTCTATGGCGAGTGTTCTCAAGCAGTATAAAGTGCGGGACTGGATGACTCCGAATCCGATCACCATCTCGCCCCGGACCACATTGCCGGAGGCCCATCAGATCATGAAAGAGAAGCGTATTCGGCGTCTGCCTGTGGTGGATGAGGGCGGGCATCTGGTCGGGATCATCACGCTGGGAGATGTGCGGGAGGCCTCTCCTTCAGATGCCACCTCCCTGAGCATCTTCGAGCTCAATTATCTTCTGGCCCGTCTCACCGTGGATAAGATCATGACGCGGAAGGTGATCACGGTCACTCCGGACACGCCGATTTATGAGGCGGCGCGGTTGATGCTGGAACATAAGATCGGCGGCCTGCCAGTGGTGGAAAACGGCCGCGTGGTCGGGATCATCACAGAGTCGGACATCTTTAAGATGGTGGTGCGGCTGGCGGCGGAAGAGTAGGGATGGGTCCAGGCACCTTCTGCGCCCCTGGGTTGATCCTTTGCTGGAAGGTTTCAGGTCATTGTGGGTGAAGGCCCAAGGTCTTTCGATGGTAAGGGGGCGCCGGTAGAACGCCCCCTTACCTCAAAATCTTCGCAGGAATTACGCTGTTGGAGACCGGTCGGACGAAGGGGAATACCCCTACCTCCTTAAAGCCCCCTGAGGAAGGGAACGGCATAACTCTTATCTTCGGATTGTGTATAGGGGAGCTGGCATGGGGCGACGTGGAACCTTATGGGATGGGTTGCGGAACCTGCGGCGGATCTGGCGGCTGATGCGGGATCCCCGCACGCCAGGTTGGTTGAAGATGATCCCTCTCCTGGTTCTGATCTACATCCTTTCCCCCATTGACCTCCTGCCGGACCTGATGATCCCCGGGATCAGTTCTCTGGATGATTTGGTCCTTCTCCTGATCGCCCTGCGGATGTTGCTGGATCTGGCTCCGGCGGAGGATCGACAGACGCCCTCCCGGCGCGAGGATGTCATCGAGACCACCTATCGGGTATTGAAAGAGTAAGCATCCGTATGAATCAGGGCGCTTTCGACGCGCTGATCCGCGCGGATGCATGGAAGCCCATCGATGGGGGGTCGGGGGTGAGGCGATCGCCCTTCCTTGTGAGCTGGCGTGGGGAGAGGGATTCAGAAACGTTTGGGGTGGTGGAGCGGGGGGCCTCGCCCTCGCCCCACTACCCCAAACTCCTGTCCGCCATTGGACCCAGCCAGCGGCACGCGTTCCGAATATGAACCCCATAGGTTTCGGGTCCGGGGCGCCGCCTTTGACAGCGTCCCAGATCGAATATTGCTTTTCTCTTTGGGGGCGAGGGGGACCACCTTCAGCAACCTCGCCCGCCCCTAAACCTCCCTCGAGAAGGGAACCACGCATTTGTCCATGGTCCACGCCTTCAATAGAAGGCGGAGGGGATCACGTGGAGCGCCAGGTGGAGATCCAGAGCGAAAGCGCCAAAGCAGAGGGCCAAGCCCAGATAGGGCCGGAGCGCTGGGAACCGGGCCGACAGCCAGACTATCAGGCCTGTCCCTGTTAGGAGACCGACCGGAAACCACGGAAGATCTCCATGGATCACCCCAGCGATCCCCAACACGATGACCCCAAGGCCGCATGCGATCCCCAGGCTCTTCGCCGCGCTCCCTTGCGCCCACGTGGACCACCCGATCACCAGCCCCAACGCGATGGGCAGCAAGGCCGGGAAGAGATAGCGTCCCTGATGCTGAACGAAGGACAGGTTATACCAGAGATAGGTCCCCACGGTAAGTCCCAGGGCCAGCAGCAGGAGGATCCCTCGGATGCCCCAGAGCGGGGAGCCTTGCCGCTGGCGTCCCAGATGGAGCGCAAGCCCCAGGAAGCCCAGAACGGTCAACCAGGCGAAAAGGAGATACCATCGGGCTTCCAGCACCACGCCCATCCATCCGAATTGTCCCCAGAAGCTTTGAAAGGTGAAGGTCCAGAAACGATCCAGGGTCGCCATCCATCCGTAGCGGGCGATCCACTCCGCGGTGCGGGGCTGGCCCACGACCACCCGATCATGTTGTTGCAGGCCCAGGAGATCCGGCCATCCATAAACGACCCCGTTGCGGATCCACCAGAGGGCCCCGATGGCGAGGGCCGGAAGCAGCCAAGGGAACAGGCGTCGGAGTCGCTCCGGCCATGGCTGGCCTTCCGCGGCGGCCCGAGCCAGAACGGCCACCAGGGCCACCAGCGCCATCGGATAGACCGTAGTCTTGGTGAGAAATCCCGCTCCCAGGAGAAGCCCGCCGATCCACGCCTGACGGGGTTGATGTCGGTGGAGTTCGTGGGCGATCCAGACCCATAATCCCAGGATCAGGGTCTCGGCCAGGGCATCGTTGTTCACGCTGCTGGCCATCGCCACATGCTGGGGCAGGAAGGCGAAAACCGCCGTGACCCCGATCCCCCAGGCGGGCTGCTCCGGGAACAGCCGGCGCACGGCGGCGAAGGCCAGGAGGATCTGGAGCGCTCCGAGGGCTGCTGAGAACAGGCGAAGGGGAAGCAGGGCGCCCCCGAAGAGGAGGAAAAGGGGGGTCATCAGCAGATAATACAGGGGGGGCTGATGGAACTCATAGCGCAACGGATCGATGGGAAGCTCCGGCGGGAAGCCTCTGGAAACGATCTCGCTCAAATAGGCTTGATCGTAATCTCCAGGCTGCAGGACGGGCAAGCGCCCGGTGGTGGCAATGAACCGGATGTAATTGTAATGGGCCGGCTCGTCCGGCGCCTGCCACGGCGGCGTCCGCGTGGCGAAACCCCAGGCCAGAATGAGATAACCACATAAGATCAATAGCATGAACCCTCGCGTCACCGGCGAGATCTCCTCCGCATCCATTGGTTCTGATTGATAGAGCTATCCCAGGGGATTACCCGTAATGGGCAACCCCGAGGGGCACTCGTGTGGAGCAACCATGAGGGTTGCCCATAGGGGGCGACCGCAGGGATTGCCCGTATGGGGCGACCCCCTGGGGTCGCCCCATACGGGCCACATCGCGCGCCACGTTTTTTGTAGGGGCAGGCCCCCGTGCCTGCCCCATCGGGGCGACCACGGGGGGTTGCCC
>NZ_JANWXB010000009.1 GCF_025055495.1 Thermoflexus sp.
GCCCCCCCCCCCCCCCCCCCACCGCCCCCGAAAGATTTTTAGGGGGGTGACCACCGCCCCCCGGACGGACTTCGGTTCCTTAGATCCCCAGCTTATAACCAGACAAAACAATAGCGTAACTCTTTTGAGATCACTTACAGGAAAATCAGAGGGGCAGGGTGGGCCGGGGGGCCGCCCATCCTGCCCCCTCATGTCCCTGGATGGCGCGGGGTGTGTAGCCGGCGATACGCCCAGATCCCCAGGGCGGCTGTCCCCAGGATCACTCCGAGCCACCACCGCGAGAGCAACGGCGAGGGGGTCGAGACGCAATGTTGCCGATGGGCCTCTCCCATCAGGCGCTCATATAGAGAGGCCACCCAGGTCGGTCGAGGTTCCACCGGACGCAGGGTCTCCGCCAGCCGTTCGGCAAGCTGGAAAAGCTCTCGTTCTTCTGGAGAAAAGGTTAACGGAGGAAGCGGAAAAGCGGCATCCCCTCGAAGTCCCTGCCGCAATCGCGTGGCGTGGAGTTCTAACCAGTGGGCCAGATCCGGCATGCGGTCCTCCAGATGGCGTTCTACCACACAACCCAGCCCCGGGGCTTGCCCCGCTCTCGAGAAGGGATCCTGTATCGCTGGCGGGTTAGCCGGAGAGTTCCCGCGTCAGCTCCTTTCGGAGCGCCTCCAGCGTGCGGTGATACAGCACCCGGATCGCCCCTTCGGTTCGCCCCATAATCCGGGCGATCTCGGCATTCGGAAGCCCTTCCACAAACTTCAGGATCAACAACTGTTGCCGGTCCGGCGGCAGACGTCGAATCGCCTCTAACAGCCGTTCCCGTTTCTCCCAATGTTCCAGGGCCGCTTCCACGCGTTCGGGGTCCCGGTCATGCCCGTTCTCCGAAAACGGGATCGTGGGATGGCGCCGGCGATCCCGATGCCAGTTGGCCACCAGGTTATGAGCGATGCGAAACAGCCATGCGGCGAAAGGGAGGCCTCTTTCCTGGAACCTCGGCAGATGTTGCAGCGCCTGCAGGAAGACCCGGCTGGTCAGATCCTCTGCTTCCTCGGGATCTCCGGTTCGGTAAAAGATGTAGTTGTAAATCGAGCGGACATAGCGAAGATAAAGCTCCCCGAAGGCTTCCGGATCCCGCCGGGCTCGTTCCACCAGCCTTCGTTCGTTTTCCCGAGAATGTGTGGAAGAACGTTGGGCGCTCATAAATAAAAACACCGTTCCTGCCAATTCGTGATGGGAGCTTACTTCAGGATCGCTTGTTGCGATCTTCCAGTGTTGGATGTTTGGGGATTGCAGTAGATCACAGACTGGGCCTGTCAAAGGCTCTTGCTGAGGCGAGCGCTTCCCATCTCAGAGAGAGACGCGGCGACGCTCCTCAGGCAGGCAGAACGGCTTTTCAAGACTAAGTGTTCCGCAGCGGTTTGTCCCCGTGCTCAGACCCGCCCTGGGATTTACTGAAAGGATCAAATGGGTGTGGTGCGGATGGGTTGCGCCTCGATATCTGGAATGCAACAGGCTCCCGTTCCACTCTCAACCGCTATCGGTGGCGGAATCGGCGCTAACCCGTTCAAGGGACAGCCGGATTTGCCACGTTCCTGTAACTTAAGTATACCAAGGAGCGGGAGGAGGGACAGCGAATCATTCCGGGTGGCGGAGGAAATCCGACGATGGACAAAACCCAGGTGATTGAAACGATCCGTCAGGAATCCGTGCTCATCGATCGAGCCGGGCTGATTTCGCTGTATGGGGCTGTGCTCCGGCTGGCCGGGCTGGGGGTTGGTGGCGTCCTGTATCAAGCCGGGCGACAGGCCGGGATCCGGGGCGCTCAGCTCCTTCGAGAACGCCTGGGACTGGAGGGGGAAGAATTGCTGGAGGCCGCGCGGGTCGCCTTCGAAGCAGCGAACTGGGGGCGTGCCTCCTGGCGATGGAAGGATTCCTCGCTCTCTATCGAAGTAGAGGGCTCGATCCTCGCGGAAGGCTTAAGACCACAGAAAAAGCCCATCTGCCATCCTCTGGCCGGCTACATCGCTGGCTTCCTGGAGATCGCTCTCCAGCGCACCGTGCGGGTTCGGGAAGTGACTTGTGCCGCCGTTGAGGGTTCGATCTGTTACTTCGTGGCCGAGGTCGAAAACTAAAGAGTAGGTAAAGCGGAGGTGATCTTTGTTCGTCCATGCCCGTCCGGCCACCCGGGCCGACCGAACGGCGATCCTCCAACTGATCCGAGGACATCGACGGGCGCAGCTGGCCCTGGACTGGTGGTCTCTGGAGGAGTGGCTGGATGCACCCACCGCATGGGTTGTGGAGCGAATGGGGCGGATTGTAGCGTTCTGGTTAGGCATCCAGGTGGATAGCCCGGTGGCATGGCTGCGAGGGGCGGCCGTGGCCGATGACGAGGACGCGGTTGCGCTGTTCCGGCAACTCTGGCCCCATTTCGCCCGCGCGATGGTCCGTCAGGGGGCGGAGCAGGTGGTCGGGATGGCCTATGGGGAATGGCTAGAGCCCGTTTATCAGGCGGCCGGCTTCACCCAACAGACCGTAGTGATCACCCTGCGGAAGGACGACTGGCGGATCCCGGAGATCCCGGCTGCCCCCGTTCACATTCGGCGGGCTATGCTGGTGGATATCCCTCGCATCGCGGAGGTGGATCGGCTGGCCTTTGAGCCGATGTGGTGGTATGGCCCAACGATTTTGACCCGAGCGTGGCGTCAGGTGCCTTATTTCATTGTGGCGGAGGAGGAGGGCAAGATCATCGGGTATGCGTTCACGGACCTCTATGGCATGCATGGCCACATCGTTCGCCTGGCCGTTCATCCAGCGCATCAGGGGCGGGCCATTGGAGCGCGATTGCTGGCGGAGAGCCTGCGGTATCTGATCGATTTGGGGGCTTACCCGATCACCCTGAACACCCAGATCGAAAATCAGGCCTCCCAGGCCCTCTACCGGCGTTTCGGCTTCCACCCCACTGGTCAGGAGATCTCCATCTGGGGTTGTTCATTGAAGGGGGAATGAAATCGTTCTCCACGATCACGGAGAGCGGGCGCGGCGATGTTCACCGCCAGATCCTGCAGGCCCAGCCGCAGCACCCCCGCCACCCTTGAAAGATCGGCGCCGCGATCTCCCATATGAGTCCTTCCGGCCTGCGCAGCGGCTGTAGGCGATAAGGTGCACCAGGAGGCAGGCGATTGGCCTCGATCAGACCAGTCGGGAACTCTGGGCCAGTTCCGATTACTGAAATCGTGTCAATCCGTTTCACCGATTGCGAGGGCAAGCGCTCCGAGCAGCCCTGCTCGCTCCCCCAGCGCCGGAGGCACGATGTAATCCTCCAGATCCCCTTGCAACGCCGGGATCGGCAGATAGCGATTCAGAAGCTCCTTTACCCGTTGCCGGATACGAGGGAACAGACTCCGGTTCTCCATCACACCGCCCCCCAGGATGATCCGCTCCGGGGCCAGGATGCAGAGGATGCTCTGCAAACCGAGAGCCAGATATTCCGCCTCCAGATCCCACGCAGGATGATCCCAGGGCAGGGACTCCGGCGGTTGCCCCCAGCGGGCTTCCAGCGCCGGCCCCGAGGCCAGCCCTTCCAGACAATCCCCGTGAAACGGACAGATCCCGGGGAAGGGATCCCGTCCCCAGTCGTGAGGGATGCGGATATGTCCCATCTCCGGATGGAGGGCGCCATGGAGGAGCCGTCCGTGGATCACTGCGCCACCTCCGATGCCGGTCCCCACTGTCAGATAAACGAAGGTTTCCAGGCCCCGGGCCGCGCCCCACCGTCCCTCGCCGAGAGCGGCTGCGTTTACATCGGTCTCCAGGTGGACAGGGACATGGAACACGTCCTGAAGGGGCTTCAAAAGGTTCGCACCGGACCATCCTGGCTTTGGGGTAGTGGGAATGGTGCCAAAGGTGGGAGAATTCGGGTTCAGATCGAGAGGGCCGAAAGCTCCGATCCCGATGGCCTGAAGCGTCGAATGGAAGTTCTGGAAGAAGGCGATGACCCGTTCCATCGTTTCTTCCGGGGTTGTGGTGGGAATGCGGGTGACCGCCCGCAGATCCTCCGGCCCGGTTCCCACGGCACAGAGGAATTTGGTGCCGCCCGCTTCGATCGCGCCATAGAGCCCCATGGGGTTCTCGCTCCAGGTTGTAGAAGATGAGGAAGAAGATCTGTTCCTTTCGCAGGGCGCGCCAGGCGGTGTGCGAAGGCGGTAGCCTGAGGGGCGCCATCCGAGATCAGCCCCAGGAGGGCGAGCCTCCCGGCGAGCGATCGGGCGTTTGGGATGGGATAAGAGGATGAGCTCGGCGGGGGCCTCGCTCTCCCCCGCGGAGGCCTCGCCGCCTCTCTTCTGGCGCGCCGGATCGTGCTTTACCGCTAACAGGCGGAAGGGCTGCGACGATCGCCCTTTCCCCTGGATCTCCCTGAGGGAGCGGCGCTACCGCGCGTCGATCATCCCACGCGGATGCTCTCGATGGCCCTTCGGAGACGGTGAAGGGCTTCCGCGGGGCCTTCGGGGGCCTCAAAGATCGAGGCCCCGGCGACCAGAACGGTGGCGCCTGCTTCCACCAGAACAGGGGCGTTCTCCGGCCCCACCCCGCCGTCCACCTCCAGCTCGATGGGCTGACCGAGGGCATCGATCATCCTCCGCGCCCGACGCACCTTTTCCAGCATCCGCTCGATAAACGCCTGGCCCCCGAATCCCGGGTTGACGGTCATGATCAGCACCTGGTCGACGTCGGGCAGGATTTCCTCGAGCGCGCTCAGAGGCGTGGCCGGGTTC
The DNA here is from genome assembly GCF_025055495.1 of Thermoflexus sp. GTDB lineage: Bacteria > Chloroflexota > Anaerolineae > Thermoflexales > Thermoflexaceae > Thermoflexus. The sequence goes on from NZ_JANWXB010000009.1 coordinate 4,764, forward strand.
AAGGCCACGCCAGCCCGCAAGCCCAGCCCCCGGATCTGTTGGATCACTCGATGGAGGTGAGGGCATGCCTCCACGTGGACGATCAGACGATCCGCGCCCGCGCGAGCGAACGCCTTTAAGTAGCGCTCCGGGGCCTCTATCATCAGATGCACATCCAGAGGAAGACCGGTGATCCGGCGCAGCGCCGCCACGATCGGCATCCCGAACGTCAGGTTCGGGACGAAATGGCCATCCATGACGTCCACGTGGATCCAGTCCGCCCCGGCCTCGGCGACCTCGGTCACCGCCCGGGCCAGACAGGTGAAATCCGCGGAGAGAATGGAGGGCGCGATCCGGATCCTCGTCATGCCGGCACCTCCCGGAGGGGAACGCCAGCGATCCGCGGACGACGCCCGATCGTCTCCGCCCGCAGCTGGCCACAGCCTGCCGCCACGTCGATCCCTCGCCGCACCCGGACCGTGCAGGGGATCCCGGCCTTTTCCAGGACACGTCGGAAAGCCTCCACGCGTTCCGGCGGAGAGGCTTCCCCTGGAAACCCCGGAGTGGGGTTCAGGGGGATCAGGTTGACATGGGCCAGCATCCCCCGGATCCATCCCACCAGCGCTTCGGCCTGTTCCAGGGTGTCGTTGACGCCCCGGATCATCACCCATTCGAACGTGATCCGCCGATGGGTCTGTTCGATGTAATCGCGGATCGCTCCCATCAATGTGCGGAGGGGATAGACGCGGTTGATCGGAACCAGCCGATCGCGCAGCTCATCGGTAGCTGCATGAAGGGAGATGGCCAGGTTGATCTGCCATCCCTCCCGGGCGAATCGCCGGATGCCCGGGACGATCCCCACGGTGGAAACAGTGATGCGACGCTGGCCCAGATGAAGGCCATCTGGATGGATGAGAAGGCGCAGCGCTTTGGCGGTGTTGGCGTAATTCGCGAAAGGCTCGCCCATTCCCATGAACACCACATGGGTCAACCGTTCGCCGTGGGCGGCCAGCCAGCGGGCGATCCAGAGGACCTGCTCCACGATCTCACCGGCGGTGAGGTTGCGCATGAGACCCATTTGCCCGGTGGCGCAGAAGGGACAACCCATGGCGCAACCCGCCTGGGTCGAGACACAGGCGGTGCGCCGGTCGGTGTATTCCATCAGCACCGCCTCCACCTCCGTCCCGTCCGGCAGCGCGAAGAGCCACTTCCGGGTCCACCCATCCTGGGAGACCCGTTCGGCCAGCGGTCGAAGGGTCGATAGCGCAAAGGTCTCCGCGAGCCGGGCCCGCAGGGCTTTGGGCAAATCGGTCATCGCCTCGAAGGTGGCGGCGTCGCGCCGATAGACCCAGTTCCAGATCTGACGGGCCCGATAGGGCGGCTCTCCCCAGCTCTCCAGGACCTCGGTGAGCTCTTCCAGGGATAGATCCAGTAATCCACGCATCTCGGCATCCTGTGGGGTTATGTTCGCTGGGAACTGAACCTGCTTCCCATTTCGTCGGTTTTTCAGCGACCTCGCCAAGGCCCTTTGGGCCTCGGGGAGGGGCTGTTCCCCCAGCCCTTCCATCCGCCAGTTGTTGAGCGCCGCCTCAGCGCAGGGATGGAGGGGACACGAGGCAAGTTCATCCTAATCGAGAGATCGGCTGGGAGGCAAATCCATGCCGGGCGAAGCCCTCCCCTCCGTGTTTTGGATTGGGAGGTTTTCAGGGGTGGTGTGGGAGCCTTTGGCTTCCCACACCGCCCCCGCCAGATTCCTTTCTCCCCCCTCCTCCCCGCCCCCCAGGGCATGGAGAGGGGACATCTTTTCGATTTCGTGGATGAGGAAAGCTGCCTCCGGCGGCCTTCCTTATCCACAAATTGAGAATCCCATCCCTCTCCAGGAATCGCTATCGAAGCGGGGAGGGTTGCCGGGCAGGAGCTCGATGGAATTGACTTCAAGGGCGCTCTTCCTACAATGGATAGGGTGTAAGCTGTCGAAACTCGCCACGCAGCGGCGTCTCCCCTCTTTCCCAATGGCAGGGCAAAGCGCTCTGTTGCAAACGGGGGGTTGAGGGTAGTTGGGCGGGCCGTCGCATGGAGCCTGCCCAGCCTTTGAAGCCCTAATCCGGATATGGGCCGCAAGCAGCGTGATCGTTCAATCGAACCCGATGGGAGGAAGCGATGGATATCTTTGCGAAGTGCTATGGGTTCACCACTGCGAAAGAGGCGATGGCGGCCGGCTTCTATCCGTATTTCATCCCCCTCGACGACACCGAGGGAACGGAAGTGGTCTACCAGGGGCGCCGGATTTTGATGTTCGGATCCAACAACTACCTGGGATTGACCACTCACCCGAAAGTCAAAGAGGCGGCCATCGACGCCGTGAGGCGATACGGGACCTCATGCACGGGCTCTCGCTTCCTGAACGGAACCCTGCGTTTGCACCGGGAGCTGGAGGAGCGCCTGGCGGCCTTCGTCGGCAAGGAAGCGGCGCTGGTGTTCTCGACCGGTTACCAGACCAACCTGGGGACGATCTCCGCGCTGGTCGGGCGGGGGGATTATGTGATCCTGGATAAGGAGGATCACGCGAGCATCGTGGACGGCGCCCGCATGTCCATGGGGGTCACCAAGCGGTTCTCCCACAATGATATCGCCGCCCTGGAGCGACAGCTAGCCGCCCTTCCGCCGGAGGCAGGCAAACTGGTGGTGGTGGACGGCGTTTACTCGATGGGGGGCGACATCGCGCCGTTGCCGCAATTGGTGGAAGTCTGTCGCAAATACGGAGCGCGGTTGATGGTCGACGACGCCCATTCCCTCGGGGTGCTCGGGCCGAACGGCCAGGGGACGGCGGCCCATTTCGGACTCACGGAACAGGTGGATCTCATTATGGGCACTTTCAGCAAGTCTTTCGCCTCCATCGGCGGCTTCATCGCGGGGGACGAGCCGGTGATCCATTACATCCAGCATCATGCTCGTTCCCTGATCTTCAGCGCCAGCCTGCCCGCGCCGAACGTGGCCGCTGTGTTAGCAGCCCTCGAGATTATGCTGGAGGAGCCTGAGCGGATCCGGCGGGTGAATGAGATCGGCGCCAAGATGCGCTACGAGCTCAAGCGCCTGGGCTTCGACATCGGGCCCAGTCAGACCCCGATCGTGCCGATCATCATCGGCGATGATATCCGGACTGCCTTGACATGGAAGGCCCTGTTTGAGGAGGGCGTCTACGTGAACTGCGTGGTGGGGCCTGCGGTTCCCCCCGGAAAGCAGCTTCTGCGCACGTCCTATATGGCCACCCACACCGATGAGCAGCTGGAGCGCGGCCTGGAGATCTTCGAGCAGGTCGGACGGATGATGGGGCTGATTAACCCTTCGACAGCGCACGTGGAAGAGCCTGCGCCATCCACGGGCTCCTGAGAGGAGGGAGAAGGGGTGTGGGGCCGGGGGCCCCGAGCCCCCGGCCCCACCCCCCAACCGTCCACACACCCCAACCTTCCAAAAGCATATCCTTCGGAGGCGTCCCCTCTGCCGCTCGATGAATATCTCTGTCGGG
>NZ_JANWXB010000282.1 GCF_025055495.1 Thermoflexus sp.
CTAACGGGGCAGGTCCCCTCCCTCTCACGCGCCGTAGTAGAGATAGAACTCGTAGGGATGCGGCCGGAGGCGAATGGCATCCACCTCTTTGCGCTTGAGCTCGATCCAGGTCTCGATCACATCTGGGGTGAAGACCCCGCCCTTGAGCAGGAATTCGTGATCCCGTTCCAGGGCCCGCAGGGCTTCGTCCAGAGAACCGGGCACCTGACGGATCTTCCGGGCCTCCTCGGGGGGCAACTCATAGAGATCCACATCCACCGGATCCCCCGGATCGATGCGGTTCTGGATGCCGTCCAGCCCGGCCATCAGAATCGCGGCGAAAGCCAGATAGGGGTTCGCCGAGGGGTCCGGGCACCGATACTCGATCCGCTTGGCCTTCGGAGAGTCGGAATACATCGGGATGCGAATGCCAGCGCTGCGGTTGCGCCGGGAGTAGACCAGGTTCACCGGCGCCTCGTAGCCCGGGACCAGCCGGCGATAGGAGTTGGTGGTGGGAGCGCAGAAGGCCAGCAGCGCCGGCGTGTGGTAGAGAATCCCACCGATGTAATAGCGGGCCAGCTCGGAGAGACCGGCGTAGCCCCGCTCATCCCAGAACAGGTTACGGCCTTCCTTCCACAGGCTCTGATGCACATGCATCCCCGAGCCGTTGTCTCCGAAGATGGGCTTGGGCATGAAGGTCGCCGTCTTGCCGTGGGCCCGGGCCACGTTCTTAATGATGTATTTATACATCATCACCTGATCGGCCATCCGGGTGAGCGGCTTGAAGCGCATATCGATTTCACACTGGCCGCCGGTGGCCACCTCATGGTGATGCGTCTCCACCTCAATCCCTGCCTGCATCAGGCGCAACACGATCTCCGAGCGCAGATCCTGGAGGGAATCGGCCGGAGGAACGGGGAAATAGCCCTCCTTCCAGCGCGGGCGGTGGCCCAGGTTGGGCTGCCCCTCATCCCGCCCGCTGTTCCAGATCCCTTCCTCCGAATCGATGAAGTAGAACCCGTAGTGCGGCCCCTGATCAAAGCGAATGTGATCGAAGATGAAGAACTCCACCTCCGGGCCCCAGTAGCTCACCTCCGCGATCCCGCTCTGCTTCAGATACGCCTCGGCCTTCCGGGCGATATATCGGGGATCCCGGGTGTAAGGCTCGCGGGTCACCGGGTCGTAGACATTCCCGACCATAGTGAGAGTGGGCACCTCACACACTGGATCCAGCACCGCCGTCGTGGGATCCGGGATCAGGATCATGTCGCTCTCGTCGATGCTCTGGAAGCCCCGGATGCTGGAGCCATCGAATCCCAGCCCCTCCTGGAACACCTCTTCGGAGAGCTCGGTAACGGGAATGCTGAAATGCTGCCAGGTCCCGAGCAGATCCACAAACTTGAGATCCACCATGACCACGCCCTGGGCGCGGGCGAATTCAATGACCTCCCGCGGCTTCGTCAGAGGTTTCGGGGCCTTCCCATTGCTGCGCTCCAGGACTTCCCGGGCAACTTCGGTCAGGGTCTGCCGGGCCATTGTCCCCTCCTTCGAAGTGTTCATAAAATTCCCTCCGATTGTAAAGGGATGAACGAGTCATGCCTATAGCCGCCCGGACCAAATTCGTGGCTTTCTCTTTTGTGCAGCATGCACAATCCCCCCCAGACAGGGAGCTGCGAATCTTCAACACCCCCTCTATTTGGAAGCTTCCCCGGGGTGACCTCTGAATTTTGGTATAAGCTAACTATTACCCCCTGACCAAAGTTCTAAAATAGAGGGCATAAAATTCCATACCATGGAGAATGGGCTTAGATCTAATCTATGGATGAAGGGAATTCGGCGAGGGGTTCGAAGCAATCGTGCAACCGCGTGCCCTGATTCCATTCGGAGGGTGCTGCCGCCTCCGTCCGCTTCAGCCACGATGAGGGAGAGCGGGTTGAGCGACGGGCCGAAGGCCGCTCCACGGGGATATGCGTAGCCCTTGCCAAGGGTTCTTCCTGAAATCGTGCCGTCTATGAACTCCTCAGAGGCCCGATGAAGAACTTGACAGATGCACGCAAGGATAGTATTTCTTTAACCGCCGAATCCATTAGGAATCCCCGATATGGGTCGTCTAATTATTAGATGCTTGACTTATCTAATCGTCGGCTGGACGCTGGCTGAGACAGGTGCTACCGCGCTGGCAGGGTTCACCCCAACTCCCGAACCGCCTACCCCTACGCCTACGCCGGTGCCCAGAGCTACACCCACCCCGCCCGTCCCTACTGATACGCCCACCCCCACGCCGGAGGTCATCCCAACCGCGCCGCCGGTTCCGCCTGAACCCATACCTACACCTTCGCCCACGCTGGCGATGATCCTGCCGGTCACTGGAGGATCGGTAGAGGATACCCGCCCTCTGTTGCCCCTGGCCGTTCTGATGATCGGGTTGGGTTTCTTCCTGATATCGGCCGGGGTATGGATATTGACCCTTCGGAAGGACCGATGAAACGCTCAATCATCCGCCGGCCCGCCCTATCCGCTCCCAGGCTGATCGGAGCCCTCGGCGCCGGTCTGGCGCTGACGATGGGGGTCTGGTTGCTGCTGGCGATGGGAAATCGATGGGCCTCCTGGCTTGCCCCGGCCCCCACGTTGGCCTCTCCGGCCACCCGCCCAGCTGACGTCGTGGCCATCATCGATGGGGAGGCGATCCCGACCGGAGAGTGGAGCCGAACCCTTGCGATCCACCGGACGATGAGCCGCCTCGCTGGAAAGGCGGAGCCGGACCCGGAGGAGGTGCTGCAGCAACTCATCGATCAACACCTCGTGCTTCGGTGGGCGCGATCCAGGGAGCTCTCCATCCGCCCGGAGGAGGCCGCCGAACGGCTGCGGGCGATGCTATCCGCATGGAATGTGAGCGAGCCTCAGCTCGACGAGGCCCTGGGATCGGCGGGCCTGAGCCGGCAGGACCTCCTGCAGGAGATCCAGCGGTTGATGCGGGTCGAGCGGGCGCTGCCGGAGTTGCAGCCCAGCCCGGAGGAATGGCTGGCCCAGCAACGCGCCCGATCCCGTATCAGCGTCTACCGCCCGATGGCAGCGGTCGAAGAGGCCGTTCGGGAGAAGCGACCGGCGGAATCTGCTCCCACACTGCAGGCTTCCCCCATCACGACCCCATCTCCTGCTGGCCCCTATCCCGACCAGCAGGCGCCGGATTTCGCTCTCCCCGATCTCGAGGGGAAGACCTTCCGCCTCGCCGATCTCCGGGGACGCCCGGTGATCCTCCATTTCTGGGCTACCTGGTGCCCGGTGTGTCGCCAGGAAACACCCGCCCTGGCCACGGTGGACCAGCGATATCGGGCTCTGGGGATCGTGTTGCTGGGGATCAACCTGCGCGAGCACCCGGAGAACGTGCAGGGCTTCATCCGATCCTTCGGACCTGCCTTCCCGATATTGCTGGATGGGGATGGCTCGGTGGCCACCCGCTATCAGGTGACCGGCATCCCTACTACGATCTTCATCGATCCGTCCGGGGTCGTTCGGGCGCGGCACGTCGGGCCGATCCCGGAAAGCCAGTGGGAGGAATACATCCGGCGGATCCTTCCCCATTCCGGCGATCGGATCGCCCCACCGGACATCGGGGAGATGGCC
>NZ_JANWXB010000203.1 GCF_025055495.1 Thermoflexus sp.
TATCGATTGCTCCGAGTGGAATTCCTGGCTGAACGCCTGATCCAAGAGACCTCTACCTGGCCAGCGTTTGAGGAGGCATTTCGAGCCGCTCTGGATCATCCCGATCCGGAGGTGGTGGGGTTCAAGACCATCGTGGCCTATCGGACGGGATTGGCGATCGAAACCCCGGATTGGGAGGCGGCTCGCTCCGCCTTTGAGACCCTGCGGCAACAGGTGGCGCGGAAGGAGCGCCTCCGGCTGGCCCACAAGCCTCTGAACGACTGGGTGGTCTGGCAGACCTTGGAGGCCGCTGCCTGGCAGGGCCGGCCCGTCCAGTTCCACACCGGCTTCGGAGATCCGGATCTGGATCTGCGATGGGCGAACCCATTGCACCTGCGCCCCTTGCTGGAGCACCCGGGCTTCCGACGTGTGCCCTTCGTGTTGCTCCATGCCTCCTATCCCTACACACGGGAGGCGGGCTATCTTGCAGCGGTGTATCCTCACGTTTATGTCGATCTCGGGTTGGCCATCCCCTTTCTAAGCCATGCCGGCATGGCCTTTGTCGTCCGCGCCTTCCTGGAGTTCACACCGATCAGCAAGATCCTGTTCTCCACAGATGCCCACCTGATCCCGGAGCTGTTCTACCTGGGGGCTCGCTGGGGGCGACGGATTCTGGGGGAAGTCCTGGAGGCGACCATCCGCGACGAGGATCTCACAACGGCGGAGGCCGAGCAGGCCGCGGAGGCGATCCTGTATCGCAATGCGCAGATCCTTTATGGTTTGAGATAGGACACGTGCTGGGGAATCCCTGGTTCAAAGGGCTGTGGGGGAAGAAAAAAGCTTCGGGTGCTGGGCAGGCCGCCAAAGGCGACCCACCCAGCATCTGGAAGCCCCTAAATGGAAGACATCACCTGAAAGCTGAAGGCCCAATGCGGCGACCGCTCATCGGTGTGACGGTGAAGAACACGCGAGAACGTGCCTCGCTGAAGCGGGCGTGGAGCGCGACGGAGACGGCTTACCTGCGGGCGATCTGGCGGGCCGGAGGGTTGCCGGTGATGTTGCCTAATCTGCCTCCGGAGGCCGCGGCGATGATCGTCGAACGGGTGGATGGCGTGCTGCTCACGGGGGGCGGAGACATCGATCCGGCCCGATATGGGGCCTCTCGGCATCCCGAAACCGCGGAGGTGGATCCGGACCGAGACGCCTTTGAGTTCGCCCTATTGGAGGCCGCCCGGGATCGAGGGCGTCCGATCCTGGGGATCTGCCGCGGCTTCCAGGTGATGGCGGTCGCTTGGGGCGGGATATTGTGTCAGCATCTCCCCGACATCACAGAACTGGTGCATAATCGCGATCAACCTCCTCCCGCGCTCGCCCATCCGGTCCGCCTGTATTCGAATCCTGCCCTGATGGACATTCTCCAGGCCTGCGGGGTCGGCGAGGTGCTGGAGGTGAACTCGTATCACCATCAGGGCGTTCCGAACCGCCAGCAACTCCCGGGGGCGCTGCAGGTTCTGGCCGAGGCGCCGGATGGCGTTGTAGAGGCCTTTCTCTGGCAGCCGGAGGAAAGCGCTACGCCGCGGGTGCTGGCCGTGCAATGGCATCCGGAGCTGCTGTTTGAAGCCGATCCCCGACACCTCTGGCCTTTCCGCTGGCTGGTGGAGGCGGCCCAGACTGGAGGATGAGCAAATTAGGGGAACGAGGCGGGATCGCTTCGCCGTCTGTCCTGCTTCTTTCCTCACCACTGTGATTCTTGGGCAGCCGGCAACCGGATTCGAACCCGGGTCCCCTGCCCCAGCGCGCTCTCGATCTCAATGCCCCCGCCCATCGCCTGGAGCAGGCCGCGGGCCACCGCCAGGCTGAGCCCGAAGCCCGGGATCTCCCGCACCATGGGATCCTCCGAGCGCCAGAATGGGGTGAAGAGCCGGGCCTGATCCTCCGGGGAGATTCCGATCCCGCTGTCTGTAATCTCACAGAGCACCGCCTCCCCCGTCCAGACCGCGCGAATCCGGATCTCCCCGCCGGGGGGCGTGTATTTCGCCGCGTTGTCCAGCACCTTGCTCAGGATGGAAATCAAGCGCTCCCGGTCCGACGCCACCATTGGGAGATCGCCGGGCAGATCCACCTCCACCCGATGGCCTCGCCCTTCCATCTCCGCCCGCATGCGCTGAAGCGCTTCTTGCAGAATCTCCCTCAGCGAGATGGATTCCCAGCGCATTCGCAATCGCCCGGTCTCGATCCGGGAGTATTCCAGCAGATCGTTCACCAGGCCCGCCAGGCGGTCGATGTTCGACCGGATGATCTCCACGAACCGGCGCTGCGGATCCGTCAGCGGACCGGCGATCCCCTTCGCCAGGAGATCCGCATACCCTTTGATGCTGGTCATGGGAAGGCGCAGCTCGTGCACGGCCGTCGAGAAAAAAGAAGCATAGGCTTCGCGATCCCGGGCCGCCTCCAATGCCAGCCCGATTAGGAGCCCGGCTGCTGACCCGATCTGTCTATCCGTCGGAATGGCCGGATCCGGCTCCCGCATGCCCAGCCATTCCAGGCCCTCCCGTAAAGGGATGGCCAGGAAGCGGATGTTTTCTCGATCCCACCAGCCGGACGGATCAGCCCGTTCCGGCAGCTCCCAATCCCGTTCCCAGAAGAGCGGATCGTGAAGGGCCTCCTGACAACGCCAGCCTTCGCTTTCTCTCACAAGAAAAGCCCCGTCGACCGCACGGGTCCACCGCACAGCCCATTCCAGCGCGGCTCGGCGGAGCGCTGATGAATCCCGACGATCGCGCAGGGATCGGGCCAGCTCTTCCAGCACGGCGTTCGTTGAGGTCATCTCCCCTCCTCGGTTCAAACACCCTACGCTAGGTGGAACCTCCGATCTCTCCGGCGGTTGTTGGGGCCGGGGCACCACCGAAGGCGGCACCCCAGCAAGATTTTAGGAAGGAGAGGCCTGGCTGGCTTCCCTCCTGAAGGCGCTCGGATCGGACTCGTCGCCCGAAGGTGCCCATGGCATATCCTGTTCTGATTGCTTTTACCCTTCCTGGACCACCAGACGGTCGTCGGGATCGTAAGTGTAGCTCAGGAAGAACGGCTCTCGGGTTTCCCGGAAGCGAAGCACCCGAGGCCAGAGCTCTGGGAAATCCTCCACCACTGGAAGCTCCAGCACCCGATCCACCGGAACCCACTCCAGCATCCCTTCGGCCGACATCCCGGTTCGCCGCTCCAGGGCCTCTCCAATGAAAACCCCCAGAAGCACCCCGGGGGATTCGCCCGCGTGGATCAGGACAAGCCCGGCCAGGTGCAGCGCCTCGACCTCCAGGCCGGTTTCCTCGCGGACCTCCCGGCGGGCCGCAGTTCGGAGGTCCTCGCCGGGCTCTACATGGCCGCCCAGGCCGTTGTAGCGATCGGGGAAGATGGCGCGATGGGAGGCTCGCTTCAATAGAAGCACCTCATGCTCGTGGAAAAGGAAGCAAAGCACCCGGGGGATCACCGCCCATCGTTCTCGGGATATTCCCTGTTCTGCACGGCCCATCGGTGCTCCCGAATTCGTGAGGAGATCTCCGGATCCGTCCATCCCGAATTCATAATGGGTTAAAGCGTTCGGTCAGCGCAGATATTTCCGGAAGAAGGCGATCGACCGTTCCAGCAACAGGCGATCCGCGGCGCTGCCCGCTGGGAAGGTGTGCGGCTGGCCGGGATATTCATACCATTCCACCGTCTTCCCCAGCGCCTGCAGGCGCGCATACAGCTCGCGGGACCATTCCGGCGGGACCACGGTATCCGCCGCTCCGTGATGGATCTGGATCGGAGCCGCGATGTCCTGCAAATAGAAAAGCGGCGCGATGCGCTGGAGCGCCTCCTCCGGCGTGTTCAGCTCCTCTCGCCCCCGACGGCCACCGGACCATTGGAGGACGCGCTCGAAGTTCTTGCGCTCGTCGGCGCTCATTGAGCCGTAAAGCACGGCGGCCTTCACGCCGGGGTGGACCACCAGGACCCGCAGGGCGATCCCCCCGCCCATGGAGTGGCCGAACAGGCCCACCGCCTCGTGCTGGGCCATCGGCAGGGTCGGAAGGAGGGCGATCAAATTCAGCACGTCGATGGCATATCCCACCCGAAAGGGATTGGGCCCCTCGTCGGAGGGCGGATGGTTCCGATAATTGGGGTGCAGGACCAGGAACCCGGCCCGGGCGAAGGCGTCCGCATACCGCGTCGTGTAGGCCAGGATCTGATACCGCGCGGGGTCCACATATCCGTGCAGGACGATGACGACGGGGAATGGCCCGTGGCCCCGGGGGACGTTCATAAATCCATAGACGGTCAATCCGTCACTGGGATAGGCGACCAGCGTCCGGGTGAACGCGGAGGTGACCGCCAGCACGCGCTCGATGCGGATCGATCCATCCCCATAGGAGCGCCGACGGAGGGCTTCAATCGTCAGATCCGCATAAGGATCCGGAGTTGGGGAAGGGGTAGCGGAAGGCGCCGGGGTTGGTGGGAGAGTCGGCCGGGCCTCTACAAGAGGCGGCAGGCTCCGTTCCATCGGCTTGCCCGGAGTGGCGGACGGTGGGATCGGAGAGGTGATGGCCCGCCCGACGCAGCTGGATTCCAATAAGGTCAGGGCTGTTCCCAGAATCAGCCCGATAAAAAGCCAGAGCTTCATGGTGTTCTCCAGGGCAGGAAGGGATTTTGCCGATGATGCCACCCGCGGCCAGAATCCGCATATGGATAGTGTTCCCCTATCCGGGGATTTTCCGTGAAATCCTTAAAGAGCCATGCTGTTAAGGGTTGGGAAGTCCATTGAAGACGGCCCTCCCAGCCCTAAGGGCCCATCCACTGCAACGACGCCACAGGTCTATTTCATTCATCGGAGGATCCAGCGATGTGGCGAAACTGGTTAGAAGTTTACCGCACCTGCAACCTGTCCGCGGATCGACCCATGGATCCCGTTTCGAAGTGGCTACTGATCGTCCGCTGCTGCGTGTTCCCCATGACCCTCATCTCCGCCGCCATTGGAGGATTGCTGGCGGCGGCGGCGGGTCGATTCGAGCTGGGGCCCTTCGCGTTATCCACAATGGGCCTGCTCCTGGCCCACGCAGCGAACAACATGATCAATGATTATTTCGATCTGGAGACCGGTCTGGACACTGCGGAATATGTGCGGGCTCAGTATGCCCCCCATCCGGTGCTCTCGGGTCTGGTCACGCGCCCCCAGTTGCTCCGAGCGATCCTCCTCGTGAACGTCCTGGATGCGGGCATCGCACTCTATCTCACGGCGCTCCGAGGCTGGCCGATCCTCGCCTTCGTCCTTGCCGGACTGTTCATCAGTGTATTCTACGTGGCGCCTCCCATCCGATTGAAACGCATCGGCCTGGGGGAGCTGGGTGTGTTCCTGGTCTGGGGCCCCCTCATGATCGGGGGAACCTTTTATGCAACCACCGGGACGCTGCCTCCGTGGGTCTGGCTGGCCTCCCTTCCTTATGCCCTGCTGGTCGCGACCGTCCTCATCGGCAAACACATCGACAAGCTGGAACAGGATCGCGCACGGGGGATCTACACGCTTCCGGTTCTTCTGGGGGAACCGACAGCGCGGGCTCTAAATATCGGGATGATGATTGCCTTTTACGTTGTGGTCCTGGGTCTAGCGCTGACCCGGGTGCTGGGGCCGTGGGTGTTGCTGACCCTGTTCAGCCTCCCTCGCCTGCGGGAAGTGATTCGAACATATACCCGACCGCGTCCGCCGGCGCCGCCCCCCAACTATCCCGTGTGGCCGCTCTGGTATGTCTCCTGGGCATTTCTCTTCAACCGCCGCGCTGGGGCGCTCTTCCTTGTCGGCCTTCTTCTAAACCTCGTTTTCCCGATCCCTCTTCCAGGCGGATTCATCGAAGGGCTATTTTAGGGGACGGGGGCTACCTTTATTGACTTGCCCCGCCCTCAAATCGCTCCTGTTAATGAAAGATCCTTAAGGGTGGGGACGGACGCCTTCAGCGTCCGTCCCCACCCTTAAAGCCTCCGGGGGGAAATGA
>NZ_JANWXB010000320.1 GCF_025055495.1 Thermoflexus sp.
ATCCTCCGCCGGTGGCGTTCGATAGATCGTCCATCCGGATGATGGGCATCGTCCGGGGCCTGAGCGGTCCATTCCATCCGGCTCGTGCCCGGTGTTCGCGTGGTTCAAGGCGAGGGCTGCCCGATGGCAGAACGGGCCCGATCCTCCCCCTCCACGCTGCGAGGCAGCGTGGGGGATCTGAAACTTTGGGGGTGGTGGGCGGGCGCGAAGCCCTAACCTAAACCCAGGCCTGGAGCCGGGTTCAGCCAGCAACAGGGGTTCAGAGCATAGGCTATGAGTGCTTCTGAAGCGAACTGCAGCCTGAGTCCGGAGCGCAGGATCCACAGCCCGGGTTTGCGATCGAGTAGGTCCAAAACAAAAGGCCCGGCGGTTCAGGCCGGGCCTGGGGTCTGGGGAGGGAGGACTCGAACCTCCACCCTCGGCTCCAAAGGCCGGTGTCCTGCCCCTTAGACGACTCCCCACCACTTAAATTATAGCGCATCATCCGGCGATCGGCCAGGCTGCATAAAGGCTGGGTTGCTCTTTTGTAGCAGCAACCTCAGGCGCCGGATCTCAACCATGGCGCCGAATTCCGCCACGGGCTCCGCATGATCGAGGCGGATCGCCCGCGCCAAGATCACCCCGTGTAACTCGATAGGCAGATTGGAGGCCTCCACCCTCCCCGAGGCCCCTTGGGCCTCGGGGAGGGTCCTGATGGAAGAAGCCATCTTCCCAGCATCCCCCTCAGCCGGTAGCGCAGCCCTACTGGGGAAGCCAACCCTGTTGACGGGCGAAGGCGGTGACCATCGGGATCTCGAAATAGTTCCCCTGGTAGGCCTGGATCCCCCAGTAGATGAACAGGACGAGGGCCGCCAGGCTCAGGAGAGGGGTGATGCAGCCTATGATGGGGATCAGCCCCAGGACGAAGACGAGCAGGATCAGGGCGACATCGGCGATGAGGGCCTGGACGGCGTGATATTTCTGGAAGGGCCGGTTCTTCATGTCGGTGAGCAGGATGATGAGGGGGACGATGATCCCGATGATGTAAGCCAGCAGGGCCATCAGGCGATCCTGATCCCCGGCCTCCTCTGCAGGCGCTTTCCGGATGTTCATCAGCATCTCGGCCTCCTGTTTGGGCTTGGGGCTCCGACCCCTTCGGTAGGTGCGTCTCAAGACCGTCGGGGATCCCTTCAAAATCCTCCAGGTTCCATTCCGATCGATCTTGGACGCGCCCAGCTTCCCGGGCCGTTGCCGAAATTTGTGAATCCGGGTTATAATTTTTGATATCTGGCGTCCACAAAGCGTCCACAAAAGGAAGCGGAGGCCTCCTTCGGGCAGTGGTGGGACGTTGCCCCAAAAGCCCTCCTCGCCGGTTATGTGGTAAGTATAGAGCATGTCTGAAGATCGATCGGAAGAGGAGCCGCCCGCAAATCGACACCCATATCCAAACGGATGTTCAGACGTGCTCTTGGGGAGGGCCATGGTTCGCCAATCGTAAGACG
>NZ_JANWXB010000321.1 GCF_025055495.1 Thermoflexus sp.
GGCGCTTGGATGGGACCTGTCGCCTGAAATTGCACATGGCGTGAGTTATGCAGTTTGCTTCCTCGGGAGGTCCTTTCTCCCCCCTTCCTCATCGCCCTTTAGGTCGTGAGGAGGGAGGATATCGGGGGGTGAGGCCGTTCTCTTTGCCTCCGACCGGCTCCTAACCGCGTAACTCCTGAGGTAAAAAGCCCTATGGACGGACCCAGGACCAGCGAGAGATAGAGAGCCAGGTTAACCCGCCCAGGGTCAGGCCATAGATCAACAGGCCGAAGCTGCCGACCGTGAACAGGCGGATCGCTTCCTCGAGGTGCGTGGATGGAGGAGCATGAGGGAACATCCGGGACCAGATGAACGCAATCCCCAGAGCCATAACGAGCGAGGCGATCAGGACGCGCAGCGTCCATCGACCCAGGCCGTAGGAGCGCATGGGCCCTACCTGACGAAGGAGCAACACGCTCATCAGCAACGCATGCGCGGCCCATTGCACGGAATTGGCCACCGCCAGGTCTGTCACCTGAAGCGGGCGGAAGAGGGTAGGAGCCAGGGCGGCCGCCAGATAGATCCCCACGTTGCAAATCAAACCCACCACCGCGGGGGTAAGGGTGTCCTGCCGGGCGTAGAAAGCGAAAACCAGCGGTTGATCGATGGCGGCGAAGATCAGGCCGGGAAGATACCCGCGCAGCACCCCCGCCACCACCGCGGTATCCGTTGCGGTGAAGCGCCCATGCTGGAAGAGAAGGTCGATCACCGGATCCGCCAGCACATACAGGCCGAAGGCGGCGGGGACGATCAGGGCGATCACCATCCGCAATCCGGCAACCAGGGTGGCGCGAAAAGGCTCGAGGCTTTCCTTCCCCTGGCGAGCCTCCACGCTCAGACGAGAGAGGCGGGGAAGGATAGCCACTGAGATGGCCGTCACCACCAGGCCTAAGGGGAACTGGATCAACGTGGTCGCATAGCGCATCCAGGCGATGCTGTTCGGGCCGGTGTGAGAAGCCAGATGGTAGCTCAGCAGAATGGCGATCTGGTTGACGGCTAGGCCGAAGACCACAGGGGAGTAGAGCTGAAGGATGCGCAGCAGGGCAGGGTGATACCAGGACAGTTGTGGCCACAGGCCATACAGGGCGGGAAGCTGTAACAGGACCTGGAACATGGCTCCGGCCACCATACCCAGGGCCAGGGAGGTCACGCCCAGCTGTGTCCCCAATAGAAGCGCCACCGCGACCATCGCGGCGTTGAAGACCGCGGCGGTAAAGGCAGGGAGGGTGAACCGTTGAAACGCCTGAAGGAGCCCGCTGATCACCCCCGCGGTCGCGATCCACCAGACCGCCAGGATCGTCCAGCGGAGCAGCCCTGCTGTGAGCTCCAACAGCTCAGGGTCCATACCTCCCGCAAGCAGCCAGGCCACCGGCTGCGCGGCGAACTCAACCAAGAGCACAGCGATTCCCATTACCAGCCAGACCCAGATCAGGACAGC
This sequence comes from Thermoflexus sp., assembly GCF_025055495.1. GTDB lineage: Bacteria > Chloroflexota > Anaerolineae > Thermoflexales > Thermoflexaceae > Thermoflexus. Next base: position 1,478 of record NZ_JANWXB010000321.1, read on the forward strand.
CCCAACGAGGCGCCGGAGCTCCGGAAGCCGGTCGGCGTATTCCCGGAACACCGGGACCAGGGCAGAGCTCACCATCCCGCCGACCAGGAGATCGTAAAGCTGGATCGGGACGACCGCCGCTGCTTCGAAGGCGCTCAATGGCCCGGTGGATCCGAACAGCTCGCTTTTGACCGTCTCCCGAAGCAGCCCAATCAGACGGCTGATGATATTGCCCGCCGCGATGATCATGGCGTCGCGGGCCAGGTGGAGCGTTTCGATCTCCCAGGGAGAGATCCGCCGGATCAGCCTCTGCAGGCGTTCCTGACTGTTCATCCCTTTTCCCCTTGGAGGATGCCGAGCTCCCTCCCCGGATCCTCTGGACCTTTAGCCCCCTGCGGCTCGAAGGGCTGTGGGGAGGGACGGGAAAAGTTTGAGGCGTGGGGCGAAGCCCCGTGTCTCCATACCTCCAGCCTCAGGTTTGCAACAAGGCAATTTTGACTCATGACCCAACTGGCTGTCTATCCGCCTGAGCGGCCCTGGGCGGTCGCGCTTCCCTACTCGCCGGTGGAGGGCGCTGCGCTGAGGGCCCTCGCCCCCGTGTCCTCTCTCCTCGAGGCCCTTTTGCTGGGCTCGATTGTGGATAGGGATTTAACGGCGAAGCCGTTCGCCCCACTCCCAAACGTTTTGGACCCTCCCACCAGCCCCAAAAGTCTCCAGGAACGCGCAGAAGTCACCCATGGCGTTTGGTTGTTTCTTTCCAAGAAGCGGCTAAAATAGAGGCGGAAAGGCTCCATTCCAAACCCGTGCTGCGAATTCCATTCATAAAGAATCTTTCGGGGGTGATCGGGGAGCCGGAGCTCCTCCATCACCCCGACGACTCCAAGTCAAAAATGGACAGAGCACTGGTGAAGCGAAGCGATAGCCTTTCTCTTCATGTCCTCCTTACCCATTTCTGGGATTTTTTGTGAAGTCCCGCCGGCAGGACTCAGATAAAAGAGCCCATCTTTCTTCAAGTGGGGGCGACGGATGAGCCATCCTCATCTGACACCCGATGAGTGGCTGTCTCGCTTAGAACATCAGGTGCTCTCCGCTTTTCGGGAGCTTCGAGGGCTCTACGAACAGGAACGGGCCAGACGAGAGGAGCTGGAGCACGTCTGTCGGCGGCTAAGGGATCTGGACGAGCTGAAGACCTCCTTCATTGCCCGGGCGGGCGCGGAGCTCCGCCAGCCGCTGGGTTTGGTGATCGGCTTCCTGGAGGCTGCTCTGGGGCATGTGAAAGCCCGAAACGATCCGGAGTCGGTAAAGATGCTCCAGGCGGCTTTACGGGGGGCGTATCGATTACTGGATTACATCGCTCCCCTGGCCGCTTTCGCCGAACTCCATCGTCAACCCGTTGCCTTCGTGGAACCTCTTCCCCTAAGTCAGCTGATTCGGGATCTCATCCGGGCCCATGAGCCGGCGATGTCCGAGAAAAACATCGAGCTTCATATTCATTTGTCCCCAGAGGCCGCACAAACCGCGGTGGATGGGCCATATGGTTCTTATATTCTGCGCACCTTGCTGGATTTCCTGCTCGCCATCCACCCGGAGGAAGGAGGCATTGAGATCCGGGGGCAGGTGAAGGAGCCGGTTCTACTGGTTGAGATCATTGACCCTCATCTTAGCCTATCTCGAGAGATCCTGGCCTGGCTGAACGAGGGGGCTGTGGAAGGCCTGTATCCCCAACAGGCCCGATCCCATGTCGATCCTGCAGCGCTGGGCCTGGTCATCGCCAAGCGCGCCGCGCAGGCGTTGGGCGGGGATTTGTTCATTCGCAGCGAGGGGGAGCAGGGGACGACGCTCAGCGTCCTGCTTCCGGCACGCCCGCTGGGCATTGAAGATCAGATCTCCTTATTGAGCCAGGCGCTGGAACGTCTGCCTTCTCAGTGGACAAGGGGAGAGACCGAGGAACGATGAAAGATCTTCTGAGGGTGGGGATTGCTCCTCCCGAGCGGAAGACCCAGGCAGGACGTCACGTTGCCGTTGGGCCCAAATCCGGTCCTTAAGATTGCAACGGAAGAGTCAGATAAGAGCTACGCTGTTGGCTTCCTTGGGAAGGCCCCCTCCCCCCAGCCCGAAGGACTGGGGGGAGGAGAGCCTTCCCAAGTCGGCCCGTGAAAGACCCTCTCGGAGGCGAGGATCCGGCGACTGAGCGCTTAAATCCCCAGGGGAAGCGATGGAGAGCCCAGAGAAGCCGCCTCGGTTTCTGGGCGCAGGGCCGGAAGGACCATTAGGGGCCCCAGGCCTCGCTCCAGGGTGATCTGAGCGGACTCGGCAGGCTGCAGGTAGTCCTTGAGCACCTCGATGATCACCTCCGGATCCGCCTCCCCGCAGGTGAACACATCTACCGCCACGTAAGCGTATTCCGGCCAGGCGTGCAGAGAGATGTGCGACTCGGCGAGCAGCACCAGGGCCGAGAAGCCATCGGGGACGAAGCGATGGATCTTCATGTTCAGCAGGGTGGCGCCGGCCCTGCGCACCGCAAGCTCCAGAACCTGCTTGAGGTTCCGTAAGGGCTCCCGGTTCCGGCACTTCCAGAACTCCGCGATCACGTGCCGCCCCAAGGTCAACTGGGTGGGGAAGGGGGTCGGAGCGGGCGTCATCACCGAGGCTGTGATCGCGGTGTCCACATCCGGACTACGCCACACCTTGTCGATTGCGTCCTCATCCTCGTAAAGCTCCCGCCCTCCTTCGATCACATAATCGGCCGGCGGCTGGAACTCGGGTAGGGTCTCCACCCGGAAGAACGTCGAGCGATACCAGGGCACGGGCGAAGGACGGGCGAAAGGCGGAAGGTCTGGGATAGGCTGCTCTTCGGGCTCCTCCCAGTTGGCGTAGAGGCTGAAGTCTGGCAGGATATGGGTAAACGTGATGGCATGCCGGTTCAGTAGCTCCCGCTGCCAGATGTGCCACTTGCTGATGTTGGACTCAATGCGGGTGATGCCAAAGTAGCCAGCGCGGCCTTCCCCCTTCTTCAGGCACATGAACCCCTTTTCCAGGAACAACAGGAGGCCATGCTCCGTCTCCGTCGGATCGGTCAGGAAGGTATCGAATTGTCCCAGGAGCTCAGGGGGAAGGCGATCCGTCAGGCTGCGGCAGTAGACCGTGATGTTCAGGCCGGCGCGGCGAGCGGCCTGCTCGATGAAAGCGCACAGGCGCTGATCGATCTCGATGACCACGACCGAGCGGGGTAACCCGGTCAGAGCCAGGGCGAGACTGGCCAGGTCATCATCTCCCAGCACCACCACATCCTTGCCCTCCACATCCCCCTGGGCGACCATCAGGGCCACCCGACGCATCACCGAATCAATGGTCTGATAGCCCTGGTCGTAAGCCGCCAGAGGTTCGGGGCGCCCCCGAGCCAGTTCCTCATAGCGCTGGGTCACCTCCTGGAAAAAGCTCAGATCGATCCCGCTCCCTTGGCAGGCAAGGCATCGGATGTCCGGGGCCACTGTAACGCCCAGATCCCGAGCCAGATCCTGGCCCCGTGTGGTCAGCTGCAGGCGGTTCCCGTCGAAGGCAAGGGCTCCGGCATCGAGGAGCTGCTTGATGCCTTCGACCACCCGTGGAAAGGGAAGCCCAGCGGTGCCCGCCGCCTGCCAGGGGTTCCCCTCCCGCAGGATCGCGCGCAGGAGCCGGGCCAGCTCCGAGCGTCCCAGGGTCAGGATCTCCCCCGCCATCGTTCACCTCCTTTCCCCGGAATGTGATCGGCGCCCTCCGGCGCCTGAAGGGAAACGGCTCCGCACGCACCGTCCCCTACAAAGCAAATAGGCAGCACGGGTTCCGCACCCGGCATCATCGGAGGCACCCGACGCATGCCAAAAGCCGGAACGGCTGCCTATTTGGTTTGCGAGCCTGATGGCTCTGAAAGAATCGCCTGAGCGCGGGGTCGTAAATCGATCCTTTAAGGGCAGTGTGCCGAAGGGGCCCTGCCCCACGCCCAGGATTCCTACTCCTCCCGGGGCCCGGGGGGGCGCGGGGGCTGTTCATTAATTGGGGTGCACGTACGCCCCCCCCGGCCCCCGCGACCCCCCAAAAAACCCCAAGGGGGGGAGCGTGGGCAAATTTATTATTTTTGTGTATAGACCCCAC
>NZ_JANWXB010000355.1 GCF_025055495.1 Thermoflexus sp.
CGAGGAAGGGGGATACAGGGGAGTGGAGCCCTTCCCCGTCATCCGACCGGCTCCCGACTGCGCAACTCCTATCAATAAGGCCCGCCCATCGGCCAGCGGGGGCGATATTGGAGGGCTTCCGCCAAATGATGGGCGCGCAACAGATCAGATCCCTCCAGGTCCGCGATCGTGCGGGCGACTTTGAGGACGCGATGATAGGCACGAGCGGAGAGATGGAGTTGCTGCATCGCCGCCTTCAGCAGCGCCTGGGCCTGGGGCTCCATCCGACAGTAAGCCCGGATGTGGCCCGGTCCCATCTCCGCGTTGCAGAAGATCTCGGTCCCGTGGAAGCGCTCCCGCTGGATCGTTCGGGCGCGTTCCACTCGCTCCCGGATCCGGGCCGAGGGCTCCCCCCGCCGGTCATCGGCGAGCTTTTCAAATTCTACCCGGGGCACTTCGATCTGGATATCCATTCGATCCAGCAGGGGGCCGCTTAGGCGCTTCTGGTAGCGAGCGACCATCGCCGGGGAACAGGTGCACGGCTTCAGCGGATCCCCATAATAGCCGCATGGGCAGGGGTTCATGGCGGCGACCAGCATAAAGGCGGCCGGGAACTCCAGCGTCCCGGCGGCCCGGCTGATCACCACCCGCTTGTCCTCCAGAGGCTGGCGCAGCACTTCCAGCGCTCGCAGATCGAATTCCGGCAACTCGTCCAGGAAGAGGACACCCCGATGAGCCAGGGAGACCTCGCCCGGACGCGGGAAGCGCCCGCCGCCGACCAGCCCGGCATGGCTGATGGTGTGATGGGGAGCCCGGAACGGCCGCTGACGGATTAGCGGGGCCTCCGGGGAGAGCAGATCGGCCACGCTGTAAATCCGGGTCACCTCCAGGGCTTCCTCTAACGAAAGGCGAGGGAGGATCCCGGGCAGCGCGCGGGCTAGCAGCGTCTTCCCGGTGCCCGGAGGGCCAACCATCAACAGGTTATGATTGCCGGCGGCGGCAACCTCCAGCGCCCGTTTGGCGTGCTCCTGGCCCTTGATATCGGCGAAATCCACCGCCGGCGGCATGTCGACCCAGTAGTCCAGCGGCGTAGGGGGCTGAGGGGGGATCCGCTTCTGCCCGAGGAGGTGGGCGATGAGGTCCTGCAGGGTAGCCACCGGATAGATCTCGAGATCCGGCACCAGGGCGGCCTCCGGTGCATCCGCGACGGGGACGAAAAGACGTCGGGTGCCCAGATCCCGGGCCAGCGCGGCCATCACCAGCGCCCCGGGCACATGGCGCACCGTCCCATCCAGCCCCAGCTCCCCTACCACCATCGCATTCTCCATCGCCTGGAAGGGAAGCTGCTCGGAGGCGATCAGCACTCCTAGGGCAATCGGGAGATCATATGCCGGGCCCTCCTTCCGCAGGTCCGCGGGGGCCAGGTTCACGACGATCCGGGCCAGGGGGAACGAAAACCCGGCATAGCGGATGGCCGAGCGAACCCGCTCGCGGGCTTCCTGGACGGCAGCGTCCGGCAACCCTACAATGGTGAAACCGGGCTGCCCTCGGCTGACATCCACCTCCACCGTCACCAGCTCTCCGTTCAATCCGATCAACGCACAGCTGAACAGGCGCGCGAGCATGCGGGTTCCCACCCCGCCTGGAATATCGGGCACGATCCCATCCGTCACCCGCCGGATTCACCCGCCGGATGATGAGGAAGAGAGGAGGCCCATGTTCACGCCCTCTATGGAGATGATAGCGGGTTCCCCTCCCTTTCCCATGGCTCTTTGGGGCCAATGTGGACGCCGCGTGATGGTCGCCCAGGCGCTTGGTGGAGCGAACATCGGATCCTTACGGTATAGATCTTGCTTTTTGACAGGAAATCTCGCTCTACATTAAAATTTGGGGCCGTTGGAAGAGCCACTGGTTGTCGAAAGCAATCTGGCCCGGATCCAAAGCCAGGAGATCGAAGCCCAGGGAGCGTTCGCTCATGGCGGCAGAGCGCGCGATCCAGCGCGAGCACGTGGGCTTACGGCGGGAGGTGACGGTCTGGGGGTCCTTCACCTGGGGGTATGCCGACGTGGGGGCGGATGTGTATGTGGCCCTCGGCCTGGTGATGGCCGCCGCCCAGGGAGCCACCCCGCTGGCCTTCCTCATCGCCGGG
>NZ_JANWXB010000357.1 GCF_025055495.1 Thermoflexus sp.
AGGGGGGAGAAAACATCTTTCGGGGGCGGTGCGGGGACCAAAGGCCCCCCGCACCGCCCCCGAAAACCCCCAAATGAAAAATGGACAAAGCATTCGCTTCCTTCTCGAAAATTATCCGTTCAAGACGGACGATCAGGAATAGCTGCCTGAACGGTTCCTCCTATGGAAAAACGCGCCATCGCCACCGTGCGGCGAGCGGTCCGCGAGGCCGCCCGCCGCTTCCAGCTCTTTCCTCCAGGGGAAACAGTCGTCGTCGGCGTCTCCGGGGGGCCGGATTCGCTGTGCCTGCTGGATGTGTTACAGGATCTGGCTCCGGAGTTCAGGATCGCGCTCCACGTGGCCCATCTCCACCACGGCCTGCGGGGGGCGGAGGCGGACGCGGACGCCGCCTTCGTGGCGGAGATCGCCCGGCAACGAGGGCTGCCCTGCACGATCCAGCGGGAAGATGTGGGCGCGCTGGCCGCCCGTGAGGGCCTTTCCCTGGAGGAAGCCGCTCGCCAGGCCCGCTATACCTTCCTGGCGGAGGTCGCCGCCCGGTTGGGGAGCCATACCATCGCGGTGGCCCACCAGGCGGATGATCAGGTGGAAACCGTGCTGATGCATCTTTTACGGGGGAGCGGCCTGGCCGGATTGCGGGGGATGCGCCCCCGCATGCCCCTCACCGAATATCACGGCCTCCTGCGTCGGCCCCCGGAGGGGCTTTGGCTGGTGCGGCCACTGTTAGGGGTCTGGCGGCAGGAGATCGAGGCCTACCTGCAGGCCAAAGGCCTGACCCCTCGTTTGGATCGATCGAACCTGGACCTCACGTTCTTTCGCAACCGGCTACGTCATGAAGTTCTCCCCCTTCTGGAGCGCCTGAATCCGCGCCTGCGGGAAACCTGGTGGCGGATGGCCGAGGCCCTGGCGGCCGACTACGAATTCCTGGAACAGACCCTCCATCAGGTCTGGTCCACCGTGACGGCCGTCGAAGCGCCCGATCGCATCGTCTTCGACCTCGCCCGCTGGAGGGGCCTCCCGCTGAGCCTCCGGCGCATGGCGCTGCGGGAAGCCGCCTTCCGCCTGGCCCACCGCCTGCGGGACCTGCGATTTGACCACGTGGAGGAAGCGATCCGGATGGCTGAGGAGGGGATGACGGGAGGGATGTTGACCTGGCCGGAGGACCTGCGGGTGGCGGTGGCCTATGGGAACCTCATCGTGGCCCGGGAAGGCGCGGTCTGGCCCGACCCGGACCTTCCCCTGCTGACCGCCCCCTTCTCCTTGCATCCCGGAGAGACCCTCTGGCCGGATGGTCAGTGGGCGGTGATCTGGGAGGAGATCTCCACCTGGGATGCCGCTCAGCAGCCCGGGGATCCATGGACCCTTTACGTAGATGCCGAGCGCGCCGGGGCCCATCTGGCTTTCCGGGCTCGCCGTCCCGGAGATCGCTTTCACCCAGCGGGGATGTCCGGCCCCGTTCGCCTGAAGACCTTCCTGATCAATCAGAAGATCCCCCAGGTCTGGCGCGATCGATGGCCGCTGCTGGTCAACGAACGGGATGAGATCCTGTGGGTGGCTGGTGTGCGGCCGGCGGCTTCTATCCGCCCCGGATCCGATTCCCGTCGGGTGTGGCGGATCGCCATCCGGCGGGCGATCCGGGGGTCCAGGGATTGAGGGCCTGCTATGATCCTGAACGATCTACTATCTCAATGGGGGATTCGGAGGTTACCCCTCTCGCGCGATGAAGCGGCGCAGGTAGGTGAAAAAAGATAATGCGATGGGGCGGACGGTGAAGCCCCTCGCCTTACCCCCTCACCTCAGGCAGGCTATCGAGCGAGATAAACCGGGGGTGGATCCGGCTCATGGGCTTCGCTCTTCTATCAGGCCAGCGCCTCTTGAAGAGTCCGCTCAGGTCCTGGTGGTCGATTCTCTGGCCCCCGTTGCTCTGGATGCTCTGGCTGCGCTGGGCCTGGCCAGTGCCTTCGCTGTTTCATGGAGTGCCCGCCGGTGAGGACACCTGGCAGGCCATCGCGATGCTACTATGGTATTCCCGGGTGATTCAGGAGGGCCAGGGGACGCCGTTCCTCTATCCCCTGGCTTTTGCGCCCCAGGGACTTTATACCACCAGCCTGCACTACAACCCTTTCCTGATCGGGCTGATGTTACCGTGGTCTTTCATCGGCGGGCCCGCCTTCGGATATAACCTGATGGGCTGGATCGCCTTCACCATCTCTTTCCTTGGCACCTATCGCCTGACTTACCTCCTCACAAGGAGCTCCTTCGCTGCGACAGCGGCCGGAATCGCTTACT